>JAKEHP010000034.1 GCA_022614955.1 Candidatus Methylomirabilota bacterium | reverse complement strand
TGCCAGAAGTTTTGGGCCGAGACGCTTCCACGGCTCAAAGAGACCTATATCAACACGGGCCGTGTGCGGTTCGCGTACCAGCACTTCGCCATTCTGGGGGAGCACTCATTCGCCGCCGCCCAGGCCACTGAGTGCGCCCGCGAGCAGGAGAGGTTCTGGCCCTACCATGACAAGCTGTTCGAAAGCCAGGGAGGGCTGGCCTTCACCAACGCGAAGCTGAAACGGTACGCCCGGGAGTTGGGCCTGGAGGTGGGAGCCTTCACCCAGTGCTTGGACTCCGGCAAGTACAGACAGAAGGTCGAGGAGGAGACCCGGCTGGGGTTCCGACTCGGGGCCCGCGGGACGCCCACCTTCTTCCTCAACGGACGGATGCTCCCGGGCGCCCAGCCCTTCGAGGTCTTTCAGGCAGCGATCGAGGAGGCTTTGCGGAGGTAATTTTGAGAACAGCCGCCTAGACCCTCGGGCTCACGATCCCCCAGTTGGTCCTCATCCGAGCGGACGAGGTAATCCAGTGAAGACCATTTCAGGTTTTCGGTTTCGGATTTCGGATCGGCGGAGGCATCCCCTCAGTGCGCGCACGTTACTCCTGCTCATGATTGCTATGGCAGTCTTCGGAGCGCCGCTTGCCGCCGTGGGGCAGCAGGCGGGGAAGATTCCCCGGATTGGTTTTCTGGCGAACAACGCGCCGACCCACTCTCCTGGCGTCGCGCGGATCTGGGATGGCATCTGGCAGGGTCTGCGCGAGCACGGCTGGGTCGAGGGCCACAACATCATTATCGAGTCCCGGTTTTCCGAGGGCAGGTTCGAGCGCTTCCCCGGTTTCGCGGCCGAGCTGGTCCGGCTCAACGTCGACCTGATCGTCGCGTCGACGGCGCCCGCGATACGAGCGGCCAAGGAAGCGACCACGACGATTCCCATCGTCATGGTGGGCGTGGACGACCCCGTCGGTCTAGGGTTCGTCGCGAGCCTCGCGCGGCCGGGCGGAAACATCACCGGGGTGACCCATTTGCCGGGGGAGGGATTCGCCGCCAAGCGTCTGCAGCTGCTTAAGGAGACCGTTCCCACGGCCTCTCGGGTGGCTGCCCTCATAAATCCGGCCAACCCAGATCATCGTCCTCTTTCGCGAGAGCTCCAGGTTGCCGCTGAGGCGTTGAAGCTCAAGCTCCAGATCCTGCAGGCGCAAACGGCTGAGGAGCTCGAGAGCGCCTTTGAAGCGGCAGCTCGAGAGCGCGCCAGCGCCGTCTACGTACTCACAGACCCGATGTTCTTCCGGCACCGGACACGGATCCTAGAGCTCGCGGCGACGAGCTGGCTGCCAGCGATGTATTTCTCCAGGGTGCATGTAGAGGAGGGAGGGCTCATGTCCTATGGGGTGGATCCGGTCGACCACTACCGTCGCATCGGGGCCTACATCGACAAGATCCTCAAAGGCGCGAACCCAGCCACCCTCCCCGTGGAGCAGCCCACGAAGTTCGAGCTGGTAATCAACCTCCGGACCGCCAAGGCCCTCGGCTTGGCGCTTCCTCAGTCCATCCTCATCCGGGCGGACCACGTCATCCAGTAAGGACGGTGGACATCACAGGCACGGGCTAAATGTAGAGGACATCGTACGGCCCGAGGCCCCTGGGGAACTGCATGGCAACCCGGGCCAAGGCATCAACGATGGTGCGGATCTCAAAGCCGCGACGCCGTGGAGAGCAAACGATTATTCCTGCATGGGGCTTTTGCCGGGCGATGGCTTCTTGAGCCAGGAGGACAAAGTGGCGGGCATTTCTGGTGACCAGAGACCGTCCCTCGCTCACGGCAAAGGCGAGCTGATCCCGATCGGAAAGCTGGATGTTGCCAGCCTCTATGGCACTGATGGCGTCAAGGCCTCTCTGGCGAAGCCGCTCGGCGATTCGCGGGGACAGGTCCTCGTCCAGGTAGAACTTCACGCAGTGCGCACCACGCCGGGGAGCTTGGTTGCCACTGCTTCACGGTTGAGGCCTGCGTTTTCTTCGATCTCGGTGTCGATCTCGTGAGGGTATTTGCCGTAGTACAGCAGGCAGGCTTTTCGCTGGGCTTCGGAAAGCTGTGGAAGGGACTTCCTGAGCGCTCGAGGACTCTTCCCGGAGGCGAGATAGTCCCGGATGACTTCCCACACGCCAAGGCCAGTGCCCGCGACCTTCGCTTCCCGACCTGCGGGTTCATTGGCGAAGTAGATCCCGGGGCACTCCCGCATCCGCAGGGCCTCCTCCAGGAGGTCCTGGGTCACCTCGGAAAAGGAGCGGCGGCTTCGTTTGGCGATCCGAGCAATCTGGGAACGGAGATGCTCTCTCAACCTAAGGGTTCTCGTCGGCGTGGACATTCCCCAATCCTCCTGGTGTCTGATACAGGCGGGCACACTGTAACACAATGTGCTTGAGACCGCAAGGTCGTTCCAGCAACGCCTCACCACCTCCAGCGGGCTCGGGCTCATAGGCTGGAAAGCTGGAAGGCCAAGAGGCAGACGGAGGAAGCTTACCATGATCCTGCGGGTGGCTTCAGTCATTATTGTCCTGGCTCTGGCGATCCTCGTGACGCCGCTTGCCGTCGAGGCGCAGCAGGTCGGGAAGGTGTACCGAATAGGCTATCTCACTGCCGGCGGCGGCGTGGAGCAGGCGTTCCAGGACGCGATGCGGCAGCTCGGATACCTCGAAGGCCAGAACATCGTCATAGAGGGCAGATTTGCCGAGCGGAAGCTCGAGCGGCTCCCTGACCTTGCAGCCGACCTCGTCCGCCTTAAGGTGGACGTCATCGTGACGATCACAACGCCAGCCGCTCAGGCAGCGAAGAACGCCACGACAACCATCCCTATTGTCATGGCCGGCAGTGCCCAGCCGGTGGAACTCGGGCTGGTGGCGAGCCTTGCGCGACCTGGGGGCAATGTCACGGGGGTCACCAACAATCCGGGCCCGGGTTTTACTGGCAAATGGCTCCAACTGCTCAAGGAGGCGGCTCCCACAATTCGTCGCGTCGCCACGATCCATGACCTGAGTATCGCACCTGAAGTGCGGGGATGGGCAGAGATGCAGGACGCGGCACGCATCTTGTCCCTGACGCTTCTCTCCAGCGATGTGAGAACTTCCGACGATTTCGATACCGCATTTACAGCCATCGCTCGGGAGCGCGCGGACGCGCTCATCGTGCTGCCAAACTTTTTGAATGGGGCTCACACCAAACGCATCGTGGAGTTCGCCACAAAGAACCGGCTGCCGACCATGTTCGGAGACGGGAACGCCGTGAAGGCAGGTGGCTTCATGTCCTACTGGACGAACTGGGGAGATCTGCGGCGGCGTGCCGCTATCTACGTGGACAAGATTCTGAAGGGCGCGAAGCCCGCAGAATTGCCCGTAGAGGAGCCCACCAAGTTCGAGCTGGTCATCAACCTGAAGACCGCCAAGGCCCTCGGCCTGGCGCTTCCTCAGTCCATCCTCATCCGGGCGGACCAGGTGATCGAGTGAGCCAGCGCGCAATGCAGATCGCCACGCTCGCCCTGGCCACGCACTCCTCCCGCCCGCCGTAGCCAGATTTGCCTTGACCCGTGCAGACCCCCGCTGGTACCGTCCCCTAACCTCCGCAGGGTGAGGCACGGTATGGCCCTTTCCGACCTCTTCCGCCGGCGACTCCAAGCCAAGGTCATCTCGCTGATCCTCGCCATCCTCATCCTGGGGTTCAGCGTCCTGGCGAGCCATCACATCCGACGGGACGCGGAGCTGACCATTGCGGGAAACCAGGAGACCGCCCGCCTCCTAGCGGCGGCTATCGTCCGGAGCATCGAGAACGGGATGCTCGAAGGGCGACCGGACATCATCCGCCGGCTCGTACAAGAATTGAAGACCGAGCTCACGGACGTCCGCCGGCTCGAGGTCTACCGCCGGAACGGCGTCGAGGCGTTCAGCGACCTCGAAACCGTGAACGCGGTGAACCGCTTCGCGGGCCTCGAGGCGGGCCTCATCGAGCGCATCTCGAAGATGCGCCGGGAGCCGGGCGAGCGCATCAGCAACCCGCTGTTCACGCGCGCGGTGGAGACCATCGCCCCGCAGGAGACCGAAGAGGCGCTCGACGGCTCCCGAGTGCTGACGTTCTTTCAACCCCTACGGAACCTCCAGGAATGCCAGGGCTGCCACGGCGACGACCATCAGGTCCGCGGGGTCGTGCGGATCAGCCTCGGACTCGACAAGCTGGACGCGGAGCTGAGCGCGGCCCGGAATCGCCAGGTCATCCTCGCACTCCTCACCATCATCGGCGTGACCGCCACCCTCGTGGTCCTCATGGGTCGCGTCGTGCTCGGGCCCCTGACCCGGGTGGCGGCGGCTGCGCGCCAAATTGGCGGGGGCCAGTTGGACGCGCGGGTGGCCGTGGTAAGCCAAGACGAGATCGGAGACCTCGGCCGGGTTATCAACGAGATGGCGGACAGACTGAAAATCGCGCGCGACGACCTGCAGGCTCGCAATGTCGAGCTGGCGGACACGCTCCGAAGCCTCAAGGAGTCCATGCAGAAGGTGGAGCTCCTCGAGCAGGTCAAGGGGGAACTCGTCAAGTTCGTCCCCGAGTCTGTGACGCGCCTCCTCGAGAAAAACCCGGACGCGCGGGAGCTGGAGAAGCGGGAGGCGGACCTCTCGGTGCTGTTCCTCGACGTGGAGGGCTATACACGGCTCTCCGAGCAACTCCCGCCCCAGCGCCTCAACCGGCTGATCCAGGATTACTTTTCGAGCTTCCTCGAGATCATTCGGGCCAACCACGGCGATGTCAACGAAACCGCTGGCGACGGCCTCATGGTCATCTTCCAGACCGAGGGGGACCGCGCGCGCCACGCGCTCAACGCCGCTGGCGCCGCGTTTCAGATCCAGGCCAAGCTCGGCGACCTCAACCGCGAGTTCGAGGGGGTCTATCCGCCGGTCGCGATCCACGTGGGGGTCAACAGTGGCACAGCGTTCGTAGGGGCCACGAAGCTCGATGCCGCGGGGGGCGGCCGCTGGACGTTCACCGCGTCAGGGCCGACGACCAACCTCGCCGCGCGGATCGCCGCCCTCGCGAAGGGCGGCCAGATCATGGTGGGGGCCGAGACGGCGGAACGGATCAAGGGCCACTACGTGCTGGAGGACACGGGCGAGCACCAGTTGAAGAACGTCTCGGAGCCCGTGCGGGTCTTCCGCCTCGTGCCGCCCGGGGTGTACCTGAAAGTCGCTTCCTGACCGGGCACGGGACGGGGAGACGGGCGGAGGTGCTCGATCTGCGAGAGCCCCGGTGGGAGGTGGTGGGGGCTGGCTAGATGCTCTCGCGCGACCGCTCACGGAGGAGCCGCTTCAGCCCCTCCACGGCCGCTTCCACCTGGGTGAGGTTGGGGTTCACCGCCAGGGCCCGCTCGAAATAGTGGAGGGCGCGCTCGGCCTTTCCGAGCTGCAGGTAGATCATGCCAAAGCCGGACAGGGCTCCGAAGTGCGCCGGGTTTCGCCGGATGACCTCCTCGCAGTCGGCCAGCGATTTCTCGTACTCCCCCATCAAGTAGTAGAGCGTGGCGCGCTTGTTCCAGCCCTCGGCGAAGTCCGGCCTCTTCCGGATGATCAGACTGAAGGTCTCGATGGCCGGCTCGGGGTCCCCCTGGTTCATCTGCTCGATGCCCACCTGAAACAGGCTATCTACCTCGGGATCTCCGGAACGGCTCCAGACCTGCCAGAGCGAGTGCTCGGCCAGCGCCCGGACCAGCTCGTCGGGGTCGCGGAGCGCCTCCACGAGGAGCGGGGCGTCAGCCATCAGCCCCGTGTCGCCCAGCCAGGCGGCCCCCTGCCGTCGAGCCTCGACGTCGCTGCGATTGCGAAGCGCACCGAGCGCCTGCTCACGGGTGAGGGGCTGGGCGCTCGCGACCACCCCCGCCCCTAGGGCAACGATGGTGACGAGGATGCAGCTGCGTCTCACGGTTCAACGGCCTCCGTCGCCGGGGTAGGTCTCCGCAAGGGGAGCGCGCTCGGTCCAACGCACTGCGGAGACGGGGAGGCGAAAGACATCAGGAGGTGGGGGGGACCGTGGCGATATACGCCCGGTAGTCGCCGGAGTAGCCGACGGCGGTCTGGAGCTTCCGGACGGCATCTAGGATCGCCCTGATGCGCTCGGGGGGGAGGAGGCGGGCGCCCCGCACCCGCTCAGCCACCAGGCTGGCCTTCTCCCGAGCTTCGGCCGCCGCGCCCTCCAGGATCTCCTCGTAGGCGCTGCTTTTCCCAGTGAGGTAGTTCTCCAGGATATGCTGGGCCACCAGCTTCCCGTGCTTCAGGGACGCGATGATGTTCCCCTTCCCGGTCACGGCGTTCCCGAGCGCGAAGACTCCCGGCAGCCCCTCCACCTCCCCCGTCCGCCGGTCCTTCATCTGATAGAGCTCCCCCGCCATGGGAAGCTCGGCGACCGGCTCCGGGATGCTCCCGATACTGCTCACGGTGAGCGGGGCCCGGACCGGCGCCTTCGACCCCGGGACCGTCTTCACCTCGCGGCCCACAACCTCGGTCCGGGCGAAGGTCAGGCCGGCCAGGCGGTCCCCCTCGGCCAGGAACCCGATGGGCACCCAGCGGTCCCGCACCCGGAACAGGAAGCGCTGCTGGAAATTCTGGAGGAGCTTCCGCCGGGTCTGCCGATTCCGCTCCAGTTGCTGGGGAGTGGCGTTCTCCGGGGGGTCCGCGACCGGCATGTCCTCGATCGTCCGCCGGTAGAAGAGGGTGCACCCCTTGACCCCCAGGGCCTCCAGGGTGAGGCCCCGCTCATCCAGGGCGCGCTTCAGGCCCCCGTGCTCGAGCGTGACGGGATCGGCTGGCATCCCCCGCGCCTTGAGCGCGCGGACCACCGCCTCCAGCATCAGGATCTTCACCACGTCCAGCGAGGCCAGCCCGCCCCCGACCACGATCCCGCCGTCGGTGAACTCCACGGCGGGGCCATCGTAGTCCGGGTCGTCGTAGTGGTTGAACCAGTAGACGAAGGGGTTCTGGTAGTAGAACCCCCGGCCGACGTAGGCGTCAACGCCATCCAGGGGGAGCGGCCGGTCCCGCCAGGCGCCGTTGGCCAGGATGATGGTGCTGGGCTGCCAGGCCAGCAGGTCCTTCAGGCCGATCTCCCGACCGAGCCTCGTCCGGGGAACAAACTGGACCAGCGGGTGGGCCAGCTTCGCGTCAATCTTGGCGTACTCCTGGGCGCGGAGCTTGACGTGCCAGCGCGGGAGGCCGTCCTCGATCTTGCCGTAGGGCCGGGGGTTCTGCTCCACCACGACGCAGCGGATCCCCCGGGCCGTGAGCTGGCCCACCGCCTCGGCGCCGGCCACGGCCCCTCCCACCACCACGGCCAGGTATCCCGGCTTGATCTCTTCCTGCCCGCTCACCGACTCCTCCTCGCCGCCCCGCCGGCGCGACTTCTCTCAACGCCCTTCCCGCGCCGGCGGGCCGCTACTCCGCCCCGGCCTCGGCGGCGAAGGCGGCTGCGCTCAGGGCTTCCCCCGTGGCCTCCGCGACGAGCCGCGGCCAGGCCCACCGGCCGGCCGGAGCAAAGATCCGCTCCCGCAGGTAGGCCCCCGCGCCGGAATTCAGGGCGAGGCGGCCGCCGGGGACCCGTTCCTGGATCGTCCGGTGAAGCTGGCTCGCCAGGAACTCCCCCAGGAGATAGTTGTGGTAGTAAACCGGCGCCAACGCCAGGTGCAGCTTGGCCGCCCAGTCGGGGGTCTGCCGCCCCGCAGGCGGTGTGAGACCCTGGAAGCGGGCCTTGAACGTCCACCAGAGCCGGTCCAGGTCGGCCTCCGGTGTCCGGTAGAGGGCCCGCTCGAAGTGGACCATCACCAACCCCCAGCGGGCGAAGAGGAGCAGCCCAAAGCGATGGTGGGCGGCGGCAGCGGCGGCCAGGGGTGCGGCCTCCCCCGCGGGCACCCCGGCCACCCTCGTGAGCCACGGCGCCTGGTACACCTGCCGTTCCAGGAGCATGGCGACCGCCTCGGTGATGAAGGTGTGGGCCGGGACCCGCAGGAAGTAGGGGAGGTCCCGGTCCAGGAACTTGTCATAGGCGGCGTGGCCCCCCTCGTGGAGCAGCGTCCGCATCCAGTGCTCGCTCCCGACCACGTTGCACAGGATCCGAATGTCCCCCTCCCGGTTAATGTCCGTGCAAAAGCCGTGCTGGGATTTCCCCGGCTTCTCGAACAGGTCACTGCGGGCCAGGATGTCCCGGACCTCCAGACCCAACCCGTCGAAGGAGGCGACCATCAGCGCCGGCAGGTCAGCACTAGTGAAGAGGGGATCGAGGTTCAGGTCGGGGCGGGGGGGCGGGCGCTGAAAGAAGGGGTCGGCGTAGTGCCAGGGGCGGAGCTCACCCTCCGTGATGCCGAACCGGGCGCACAGCTCCGCGTCCAGACGCGCCTTCTCGGCGAAGAAGGGACCGGCGGTCCGCCGGTCCAGCTCCTCCAGGAGAGCGAAGAGCCGTGCTTCCTCGAGCTCCTGGGTTTCCAGGGCGAGGGCGTAGTGGTCGGCAAACCCGATGCCCCGGGCGACCCGGTTGCGGAGGCGGACCATCTCGCGGATGAGCGGGGCCACCTCCGGCCCGATCTGCTGGGAGGCCTCCCAGGCCCGCTGCCTGAGGGGCGCATCGTCCGAGGCCCGCAGGATCTGCTCCAGGGTGTTGGCCGTGACGGGCCGGCCATCCAGGGTACTCCGGAACGTGTCGAAGCGCTGCTCCGCCTCTGCCTCCAGCCGCTCCAGGGCCTCGATGGTCTCCCGGTCCATCTGACTCGCCCGGAATTCCAGGAAGAGCCTCTGGACCTGCCGGGCCAGCAACGGATCGGCAATCCCCTCGATGCGCGCGGACCAGTCCCGCAGGCGGCGGTACCCGACCGGGTCCGCGGAGAGGCTCCGCCGGGCGACGGCCAGGCGGATCACCTCCTCCTTCCACTGGTCCTCCCCCGTGACCGCCAGCTGCCAGGCCGCCTCGTTCAGGGCCTTCTCCAGAGGCCGCACGGCCGTCTCGTGCTTCTGGACGAAGGCCGCGACCTCCTCCCTCACGCGGGCCGCCCTTCCCCCCGAAGCTCCTCCAGCACCGCAAAGGCGTGCCGGACCGCCTTGGCAGAGAGGGTCCCGCTCATCAACAATCCCACGTCCAGGGTCTCCGCGATCTCCGCCATCGTGGCCCCTGCGCCGAGGACCTCCTCGACCCGATGGTCAATTCAGTCGAAGCAATTCTGGCTGATCGCCACGGCCAGGGCCATTAATTCTTTGTGCTTCTTGCTGAGGGCCCCGTCGGCGAAGACCCGCTCCCCGGCCTTCCGGTAGGCGGGGTAGACCGTCATCGGGCTGGCCAGGATCTTCCCGTTCAGCCGCCTCTTGCGCGCCGTCCGCTCCTTCAGGCTCTCCATCGCCCCTCCAAAGACAGACAGCCGGCGCGCGCTCACGTCCGCCCGCCGGCCGCCGGATCAGTACTGGGTTTCCACCTTCACCCGGCCCTGGTCGTCGTACACGTAGACCTCCCCAGGTTGCTCCTCCAGGATCTTCTTGTGGGAACTATCGCAGTAAGGCTTGTTCTTCGAGAGGCCGCAGGCGCACAGCCAGATGGGCCCCTTCACCTCCTCCGGGTTAATCCTGTAGGGCTTGTTCCGCTCGTGCTTGACCAGACGCGCCATCGCTCACCTCCTTCTTTAGGGGACTACGCGTCCCGCCATTATCGTCGTAGCTCACTGGCCGGTCAAGGCACGGGACCCGTTTGCTGGAGACGCTCCGGGCGGCGGCGCAGCGCGCTCAGGAACTTCCGCCCCGCCCAGGCGATAAGCGGCGCCTGGGCGACGCGGTAGAGGGCCCCGCCGCCCGGCAGGGCTAGGACGGCAGGGGAAAACCCCTCCAGGTCCACCGTCGCCCGCAACCCCGCCCCGGCCCGGGCCGCCCGGAAGATGAGGCGGCCCCCCTGAGCCCCGCCCCTGAGGAGCAGCCCGCCGGTGATGGCGTACCCCACCGCCGCTCCCTCGGGCTCCGGGACTTCACCCGCCTGGGCGAAAATCAGGAAGGAAATGCGCAGGCCCCGCAGACGGAGGGCGATCGCCTCGGGCGAGCGGACAACGGCGAGGAAGCCCCCGCTGAGCCGGCTCAGGGACGCGAAGTAGCCGGCCGCAAGGGCCTCGGCGGTGGCGAGCGTCACGGCCCCGGCCTCCTCCGGGAGGATGGTCGTCTGGACGGAGAAGGCACGCCCGTCGGAGGTGAGGCGGCTCAGGCTCCCGATCCTCTGCTCCATGGAGCCATCATACCGCGCGCCCCCGCGACGGCCAACAGCCGCCCGGCCTTGAGGCGGGATGGGGGCTGGTGTAGACTCGCCGCGTTCCAGCTGCCCCGGGGAGATCCCGATGCCTCGCGCCATCCTGCTCCTCGTTGCCCTCGCTCTGGCCGGCTGCGGCCCGCGCCTCCTGCAGTGGGGGTGGGACGAGCCGGATCAGCGGGACCTCCTGCGCTACCGCTTGTTGATGGAGCGCTCCCCCTTCGATGGTGTGATCCTCCGGCTCACCACTCTGGATGCGGCCGGCCGCCCCCACAACTTCGCCTGGGAGGCGGCGGTCAGGCCCTTCCCCCGGGAGGAGCTGGCCCCGGCCGTGGCGGACCTGAAGGCCGCCGCCACGAGCCGCCTCCGCCATCACTTCCTCCGGGTGAACCTGAACCCGGCCGACCGGCCGTTCGACCTCTTCGATGACGCCGCCTGGGCCACTCTGACGGGCAACCTGGTCGCGGCGGCGCGGGCCGCCCGGGAGGCCGACCTTGCCGGCCTCCTCCTGGACCCCGAGGCCTATAGCGATCCCGATCCCGGCACCGGGAGGGCCCGGTACAATGTCTTCGACTATACCCGGGGCGCCCTGCCCGACCGCCCCTTCGCTGCCTACCGGGAGGAGGCCTTTCGGCGTGGATTTGCCGTGGTCCAGGCCGTGGGAGGCGCTCACCCCGAGGTCACTCTCCTCCTGGCGTTCGCCTACAGCGGGCCCTGCCTCCTGGAGGACGGAGAGCTGAGCAGCCGGGCCTACGGACTCCTCCCCGCCTTCGTGGACGGCATGCTAGCCGCGCGGCCGAGCCGGATGCGGATCGTGGACGGCTTCGAGCCGACCTACGGAGCCCGCGGCTGCGGCGAGTTCGCTGCGGCGCGCCGGGCGCTCCGGGATCGGTGCGCCGCCCTCTCGCTCAACCCGGAGCGCCTGGCCGACCTGGAGGTGGCCTTCGGCCTCTGGATGGACTACCGCTCGACGGGACCCTGCGCCCGCTTCGGGGCCGCGGGGCAGCCCTGCCCTTGGTACGACCCCCTCCTGCACCCCGAGTCGCGGCAGGGGCAGCTTGACCCCGGGCGCTTCCGCGAGGCCGTCGCGGCCGCCCTGGCCCTGACCGATGGCTACGTCTGGATCTACGCCGAGCAACCCCGCTGGTGGACCACGGACCCGCGGGAGGCCAATCTGCCGGAGGCCTACGCCGAGGCGGTCCGGGCCGCCCGCCGCGCCGCCGGGGCGGCCTGCCGGGAGCACTGAGGCGGGAGGTCCCCGTGGGTTCCCCTGGCCGGGTCCTTGTGGTGATCAAGGGGGGAGGCGACCTGGCCTCCGCCGTCGCCCACCGCCTCTTCCGGGATGGGCGCGCCCTCGTCATTGTGGAGGAGCCGGAGCCCCGGGTGGCCCGTCGGAAGATGGCCTTCGCCCAGGCGGTCTTTGACGGGGAGGCCACGGTCGAGGGCGTGCGCGCGATCCGGACGGCCTCGGGCGCCAAGGTGCAGCGCCTCCTCGAGACCCGGGAGGCCATTCCCCTCATCGTGGACCCGACGGGAAAAGCTGTGCGGGCCCTCCAGCCGACTGTTCTGGTGGACGGCCGGATGCGCAAGAGGCAGCGAAGCGATTCCTCCGTGGCCGAGGCGCCTCTCGTCATCGGGCTGGGACCCGGGTTCCTCGCGGGGCGCGAGGCCCACGTCGTCATCGAGACGGCCCGGGGGGCGGACCTGGGGAAGGTCATTACCGCGGGGGAGGCCCTCCCCTACGACGGGATGCCGGTGGACCTGGGCGGCTTCACGAAGGAGCGCTACCTGTACGCCCCGGTGGGCGGGGTCTTCAGGACAAGGTTGGACATCGGCGCGCTCGTCGAGGGCGGGCAAACCGTGGGAGAGGTGGGGGGCGTTTCGCTGATGGCGAAGGTCGGGGGAACGATCCGCGGTATCCTGAAGGATGGGGTCCGGGTGACGAAGGGTCAGAAGCTGGTGGACATAGACACCCGGGAGGGGGCGGTCCTCGCAGGGATCAGCCAGAAGGCGCTGGCCATTGCCGCGGGCGTGGCCGCGGCCATCGCGGCCTGGGAGGCCTCGGCGGAAGGAGAAAAATGATGGCGCGAACGGCGGAACCGCTCGAGCGAATGCTCATAGAGGCAGCGGGGCTGCGGCTTGACCCGGCGGAGCGGGCGGTAGTCGTGGCGGCAGTGTCGGCACTTGCCCCGGCGCTCGACCGGCTCGCGGACCAGGACCTGGCGGGGCTCGAGCCGGTGACGGCCTTCCGGCGCGACGAGGCGTGACGTGCTCGACACCGACCTTCCCCTCCTGAGCCTTGCGGAGGTGGCCCGACTCCTGAAGCGGCGCACCGTCTCCCCGGTGGAGGTGACCCGCGCCGTCCTGGACCAGATCGCCGCCGTCAACCACCGCCTGAACACCTTCCTGACCATCACGGGGGACGAGGCCCTCGCCGCGGCACGGCGGGCGGAGCGGGCGATCCGGGCCGGGCAGTACCGGGGGCCGCTGCACGGCGTTCCGGTCTCGGTCAAGGACCTCGTCCAGACGGCCGGGATCCGGACGACCTGCGGGTCGCGGATCCTGGCCGACTGGATCCCGGATGCGGACGCCACACTGATCCGCCGGTTCCGCGAGGCGGGAGCCATTCTGATCGGCAAGACGCACCTGCACGAGTTCGCCTACGGACCGACCAACCTGAACCCGCACTACGGCCCGGCCCGCAACCCCTGGGACCCGAACCGGATGACCGGGGGATCGAGCGGCGGCTCGGGGGTTGCCGTGGCCACGGGCTGCTGCTATGCCTCCATCGGGACGGATACCGGGGGGTCGGTCCGGATCCCGGCGGCCCTCTGCGGCATTGTCGGGCTCAAGCCGACCTACGGGCGCATCAGCCGGGCGGGAATCTTCCCCCTCTCCTGGTCGCAGGACCACGCCGGCCCCCTGACCCGGACGGTGGCGGACGCGGCGCTCACCCTTCAGGCCCTCGCCGCGTTCGACCCGGCCGACCCCGGCTCCAGCCGGCAGGCGGTCCCCAACTTTTCGCGGGGGCTCACGGCGGGCGTGAAGGACCTCCGCCTCGGGGTGCCGCGGGAGTTCTTCTGGGACGAGGTGGACCCGGAGGTGGCTGCGACGATCCGGAAGGCGATCGCCGTCCTCGCCGGGCTCGGCGCCTCAGTCCGCGAAGTGAGCTGGCCGATGGCCGCGGGCGCCAAGGCCATCTCCTTCCTGATCATGGGAGCGGAGGCCTTCAGCGTCCACGAGCGCTGGCTCAAGGAGCGGCCGGAAGACTACGGCCCGGATGTCCGGCAGCGCCTGGCGCAGGGAGCGACGATCCTGGCCGCGGACTACCTCCGGGCCCAGCGGCTGCGGCGCCGGTTCATCGAGAGTCTCGACGCCGTCTTCGCGAAGTGCGACGTGCTACTCACCCCAACGGCCCCCGTCGCAGCCCCCGGGTCAAGGAGGCGAGCCTCCAGTGGCCGAGCGGGTCCGAGACCCTGACCGCCGCCCTCCCCCGGCTCACCCGCGCATTCAACCTCACCGGGACCCCGGCCCTCAGCGTTCCCTGCGGGTTCACGACGGGAGGGCTCCCGATCGGGCTCCAGATCGCCGGGCGGGCCTTCGATGAGGCCACGGTCCTGCGGGTGGGCTCTGCCTACGAACAGGCCTCGGGCTTCAGAGGCCGCCGGCCGCCGGAGCCCTGATGCCGGCCAATCCCGACCAAGAGATGGACTCC
>JAKEHP010000277.1 GCA_022614955.1 Candidatus Methylomirabilota bacterium | reverse complement strand
TACTATGCGATCCTCGGCCTCCATCCGGAGGCTACCGAGGAGGAGATCCGCAGGGCTTACCGCCGGCTGGCGCTCGAGTGGCACCCCGACCAGCGACCGGGGGACCCCCGGGCGGCCGAGCGCTTCAAGGAGATCAGCGAGGCCTACGCCGTGCTGATCAACCCCCCGAGACGGCGCGAGTACGATCAGGCCCGGCAGGCCGGGGCCGCGGGGAGCTTCCGCCACACTCAACAGGACCTCTTCCGCGATCTCTTCACGGACCCGCGCGCGAGCGCCATCTTCGAGGAGCTGGCGCGCGAGTTCGAGCGGGCGGGGATGCGGGTGGACCGGCACTACTTCCAACAGACGCTCTTCGGCGGGCGCGCCGTCGTGGTCGGTGGGGTGTTTGTCGTCTCTCCCCTCACCCTGGTGTGGCCCCTCCTCCGGATGGCGCGGGCCACCCTGCGGGGCACCCGTCGGGCGGCATCGATGGGCGGGGCCGAGCCCCGGTCCCTTCCAGGCCGCGCCGGCGTGCTTGCTACCCTCACGCGTCTGGGCAGGAGCCTGCTCGGGCTGCCCGGCCGGACCGCCCCGTCGGCCCCGGCCTCTGCGCCGGAGGATGTAGTCCTATCGCTCCGGCTCACCCTCGGGGAAGCCGAGCACGGCGGCCAGCGGCGCGTCAGGCTTCCTGGGGTCCGGGGACCCGAGGAGGTCCCGGTGACCATCGCGCCCGGGGTCCGTTCTGGCACCCACCTCCGGCTCCTTGGCAAGGGCCGCCCGCGCCCGGACGGTTCTCGCGGCGACGCTTACCTCGCCGTCGAGATCGTGGAGTGGAGCTGACCCACCGGTAGGCATCGAGCGGGCGGGAGCCGTGGCTACTCCGGCTGGGTACCGTAGCGGGACCGGAGCTCGGCGGGCGCCGCACGGACGCTCAGGAACCCCTGGCCTTGGGAAGCGTTCCAATGACGGAGTAGAGGAGGTGCGGGGGTGACCACGCGCAACCAGTACCTCGCCGAGATCGCTGATTGCCTCGATGAGGCCCATCGGCTCCAGTCTCGGGTCATAGAGCTGAGCGAACAGGTGTACCAGGCGGCGGGTAT
>JAKEHP010000276.1 GCA_022614955.1 Candidatus Methylomirabilota bacterium | reverse complement strand
GGCGAGGGACGCGAGACCCCCGTAAAGGACGGCCCACTGGTGGGAAAGGGTGGAAGAGACGAGCCTCGCGGTGGGCCGGTCGAGCCCGAATTTTTCCATCGCCCCATCGACCGTGACGCCGTACACGCAGCCAAAATTGATGCCTTTCGCTTCGTCCCGGGAGAGGCCCGTGAGTGCCGCGGTCTCGGCGTGGAGGTCGCGCCCCTCCTCGAAGACCCGCAGCAGGTACGGGTCCCCCGTGATCCAGGCCGCCACCCGCAGCTCGAGCTGGGCCGCGTCGATGTTGACCAGCACGCCCTTCCCGAACCGTGAGACCACGATGTGCCGGAATCCCTCCCTCGGCAGGTTCTGGATCGAGGGCTCGGACGCGGAGAGCCGGCCGGTGACCGTGCCCCCCTCCTCCGACTTCGTGAGGTGGTACCTGGGGAAGACGAAGCCCTCCGGCGTCAGGAGCTGCTCGAACTTGGTGGTGTACCTCGAGCGAAGTCCCGCCACCTCCCGGTACGCCAGGAGCTTCTCGATCCAAGGGTGGGGGAGGAGCCGCTGCAGAACGTCCTCCCGAGTGGACACCCAACCCTCCTTACCTCGCAGCCCCTTGATCCTGGGGGGCTTGAGCTTCAGCCCCCCCTTCCCGAACAGGTACTCCGACACCTGCTCCGGGCTGTCGGGGTCCGTAGCTGGGCGGAGGAACCTCCGCAGACGGCCCTCCTTCCTCGCCAGGCGGGCCTCCAGGGCCTTCAAGGCGGGGACGTCGACTCGTACCCCCGCCGCCTCGATCGAGGCCACCAGGGGCACCATACGGGCGCAGAGGGCCTCCAGCCGGTCGGTTGGGCGCCCCCGCTTTCGCAGCTCCTCCGTCAGCCGGCGCTCGAGGACCACCGTCCCCGCCACGTCGTGGGCGCAGTACGCCGCCACATCCTCGAACGGTAGGTCGACCAGATGGGCGGCGTCGACCTCGTCCTTCCGAAGGTCGGTGTACTGCTGCAGGAGGTACTTCAAGGAGCGGGTGGGGGAGGCCGGGGCAAGGATCGAGTGGAGCATCATGGTGTCCCGGGCGAGGCACCGGGGCGCAAACCACTCCCCGTAGCGCAGGGCGCACGCGATGTCGTACTTCAGGTTCTGGCCTACCAGCTCGACCTCGGGCGAGGCGACGAGGCCGCGGATGTAGGTGTGGGCCGTCCCGGAGTGGGGCGGGGCCTCGGGGTGGTCGGCGGGGACGATGCGAACCACACCCTCCTGCTCGACCCCGACGAGGAGAAGCTTCCCGTACAGGCCCTCGGTCTCGACGTCGAACCCAATCCTCCCTCGCTGCGGCAGGTTGCCCTCCGTCACTTCGTACCCCGCATCCCTCGCCCTCTTCCTGTTCATCTTCCAGCCCTGTTCGAGCAGAATGAACGAGAGGTCACTGAGCAGCTCCCTCTTCCACGCCGGGGTGCGGAGGCAGGCGGCAGGGTGGAAGGTGCAGAAGAGGGGCGTCCCCCGGTAGTCCATCCTCTTCAGGCGGTGGGCGGCGACCGAGGCTGAGACGACGTCCAGCATCCCGGCCAAGGCCGAGGCGCCCAGTGCCACGATCACCTCCGGCTTCAGGACCTCAATCTCAGCGTCAAGGTACACCCGGCACGCCCGCTGCTGGTTCAAGGTGGGTGGCTCGTCGCCCTCCTTCCCCTTGGGCCAGCACCGAACGGCGTTGGTCAAGGCGACCTCGGACAGGTCCAACCCCCGCTCGGCCAGGAGGGAGAGCGCCTTCCCAAGCAGCTC
>JAKEHP010000275.1 GCA_022614955.1 Candidatus Methylomirabilota bacterium | reverse complement strand
TCCTCGAACGGGACCGGATCGGGTGCGAGGCCTCGGGAGAGGCGGCAGGGATGTTGGCCCCTCAGGCCGAGGGTCTCGGCCCCGGCCCGTTCCTGGACCTCTGCCTGAAGAGTCGTGCGATGTTCGGTCCCCTCCAGGAGACCTTGAAGGAGGAAACGGGGATCGATATCGAGTACCTGCGCTCCGGGATCCTCTTCCCCTTCCTCAGCGAGGAGGATGAGGGGTACGGCAAGCGGCTCTTCGAGGAGCAACGCGGCCGCGGGCTCACGGTCGAGTGGTGGGATCGCCAGCAGGTCCTCGAGGCCGAACCGCACATGACCCCCGCGGTGCGAGGAGCCCTGCACCTCCCGGACGATCACCAGGTCCAGAATGCCCGCATGGTTCGGGCCCTGTATCTCGCCGGATCCCGGGTAGGGGCGCACTACGTGGAGGGATCGCCCGTCACCGCCATCGTGCGGGAAGGGAACCGGGTGACCGGGATCCGCTCCGCCACCGAGACCTACCACGCCGGCATGGTGGTCATCGCCGCCGGCGCCTGGTCGGGGACGCTCCGTGAGCTTGCGCGCCACGAGATCCCGATTCGGCCGGCCCGGGGGCAACTCCTCTCACTCGAGACGCGTGGGGAGCTGATTCGCCATATCCTCTACGGTCGGGAGGTCTACCTGGTTCCACGCGCGAGGGGCGAGGTGGTCGTCGGGAGCACGGTGGAATTCGTCGGGTTTGAAAAGCACGTGACCGCCGCCGGCATCGAAGGCTTGCTCACCGGGGCGAGGAAGCTCGTCCCCGCCCTCGCAAGCCGACCCATGCTTGCCGCCTGGGCAGGCTTTCGGCCCTGGACGCCGGACGAGCTGCCGTACCTCGGCCCGGTGCCGGGCACGCCGGGTCTCTATATCGCTTCGGGTCACTTCCGGAACGGGATCCTGTTGGCCCCCGTGACCGGCCAGCTCATGGCCGAGCTGCTGCGGAATGAAAAGCCCTCTCTGGCCCTTTCTCCTTTCCGCCTGGATCGATGAAGGTCCGTGACCTCCACCCCTGGGATGTCTCGCCCGCCGAGGCGATCCGGATCCAAGAGGCGCTTCG
>JAKEHP010000033.1 GCA_022614955.1 Candidatus Methylomirabilota bacterium | reverse complement strand
GCCGACCGGGTCAATGGCGTCGTCGCGGGAGATCACCGCCACCTTGGTGCGGCTTCCCACCTCGCGCGCGATGGCCCGGATCTCCACGATCTGCTGCAGGATCTCGGGCACTTCCAGGCGGAACAGCGCCTTGACGAAGAGGGGATCGCCGCGGGAGAGGATCAGCCGGGGGCCCTTGGGGGTCTCCTCCAGCCGCTTGAGCACCGCGCGGATGGTGTCGCCCTGGTGGAAGTGCTCCCGGTGGTTCTGCTCCCGGTAGGGGATGATGGCCTCGGCCTCGCGGAACTTGTTCAGCATGATGACCAGCTTGCCCCGCTCGATCTGCTGCACCTCGCCGGAGAGCAGGTCGCCCACCTTGGAGGAGAACTCCTCCCGGATCCGGGCCCGCTCGCCCTCGCGCACCCGCTGGATGATCCGCTGCTTGGCCGCCTGGACCGCGAGCCGGCCGAAGTCCACGAAGGGGACTTCCTCCTCCAGCATGTCGCCCACCTGGAACTCGGGATCCTCGTACTGGGCCTCCTCCAGCGCGATCTGCCAACTGGGGTCCTCCACCGCCTCGACCACCTGGCGCAGCCGGACCACCCGGATGGTGCCCTGCAGCTCGTCCACGTTCAGCTCGAACTTGACGTTGGGGCCGAACTTGCGGACCAGCGCGGCGTGGATGCCGTCGCGCAGGAGGTCCAGCAGGTCGGAGCGCTCCAGCTGCTTGGCGCTGGTCAGCTCGCGGAACGCGGCCAACATCTCGGTGGAACCTGCCATTCGTCTCACTCCACGGAACAGGCGCCTGGCGCCTACGGTTTCCCTCGTTTGCCCAGCCGTTCCCAGTCCACCACCAGGGTGGCCTCCTCGATGCTGTCGAGCGGCAGGGTGACCTCCGCGCCGTCCTCGCCCCGGAGGATCACGTGCTCGTCGTCCGGCAGCCCCACGATGCGGGCGGTGCGCCGCCCCCCGAGCAGGGGCGCCCGGACCCGGGCCCGCTCCCCCACGAACCGGCGCCAGTGCTCCGGCCAGCGGAGCGGGCGCTCCAGGCCCGGCGAGGAGACTTCCAGCACGTAGCGGGGCCCCACCATCGCCCTGGATTCCAGGAATCGCTCGAGGGACCGGCTGATGCCGGCGCAGTCATCGGCCGTGACTCCCTGGCCTGG
>JAKEHP010000032.1 GCA_022614955.1 Candidatus Methylomirabilota bacterium | reverse complement strand
GGGCCCCCTGCCGCTTCGATGTGGTGGCGGTGGACCTCACGGCGGGGCCGGCGCGCATCACCTGGATCCGCGACGCGTTCCCCGCCGAGGGCGTGCCCCTCTCGTGAGGACGACCCGGAGGGGGTCGGTGGCCACACCTCTGGACGGCCTCCCCCTCTTCCGTGATCTGACGCCGGCCGAGCGGCGCCTCCTGGCCGGGATCGGTGAGCGCCGGCAGGTCCCGGCGGGGACCGTCCTGTTCCGGGAGGGGGCGCCCGGCGACGCCCTCTACATTATCCTGCGGGGGGCGGTGCGGATCACCAAGGTCATCCCGGGGACGGGAGAGGAGGTCCTGGCGGTCCTGCCCGCCGGGAGCACCTGCGGCGAGATGGCGCTCATTGACGAGTACCCGCGCTCCGCCACCGCCGTGGCGGACCGGCGCGTCACCCTCCTCGTCATCGGGAAAGCCGCCTTCGCCGCCCTCCTGGAGGGGCACCCCGAATCGGCCCCCAAGGTTCTCTGGGCCCTCTGCCGATCCCTGAGCGGCCGGCTGCGGGAGACCAACGAGAAGATCAGCAGCCTGTTCAAGGTGACCCGGACCTTCTAGGCCACGCGGAGGTCGGCCCGGCCCCATGGGTGCTACCGACCCCCGGGAGAGACGGATGGAGGCGGAAAAGGTCATCGCCTACACCTGCCAGGGCTGTGGCAGCCGGGGCGTGAACCCCAGCAAGACGAAGAAGGGGAACTACCTCTGCCCGGAGTGCGGGAACCAGGTCGAGGCGAGCGAGAAGCGCGTCGTCCCGAAGAAGAAGGACAAGTGAAGACCGGGACGGGGGGGTGGCGCGTGGACTGGGCCAGCCTGGTGTTGCTGCTGGTGGCCGCGGGGCTCCTGTGACGGACACGCATTCCCCCTTCTCCCTCGAGGGGCAGGTAGCCCTGGTGACGGGCGGGAGCCAGGGGATCGGCCTGGGGATCGCCGAGGCGCTGGGGGCGCGCGGATGGCGCGCTGTGGTCATGCATTTCCGCGGTTGCAGCGGGCTCAATAACCGCC
>JAKEHP010000274.1 GCA_022614955.1 Candidatus Methylomirabilota bacterium | reverse complement strand
CCGGTCCCGACCACCAGGTCCAGGCCCGGGAACCGGCGTTTCAGCTCCGCCCCCTCGAGCTGGCCCAGGCATCCGGTGAGCCCGATCTTCAGGCCGGGCCGCTCCCGCTTCAGGCCCTGGTATCGGCCCAGGAGGCTATAGACCTTTTGCTCCGCTTTCTCCCGGATGCTGCAGGTGTTCAGGAGGATGACGTCTGCTTCCTCCGGGCAGGTCGTGGGCTGGTAGCCGGCGGCCACGAACGCCCCGGCCATCCGTTCCGAGTCGGCCTCGTTGGCCTGGCACCCGAAGGTGACGATGTGGAAGGTGGGCATGGTCAGTATAGGTGGCAGGAGACCCAGTGACCGCGCTGGACCTCCCGGAGGACCGGCTCCTGGCGGTCGCACGGCTCGAACCGCTTGGGGCAGCGGGTGTGGAAGCGGCACCCGCTCGGGGGCCGGAGCGGGCTGGGCGGGTCCCCCTTCAGGATGATCCGCTCCCGCTTCACGGTCGGGTCGGGAACCGGGATCGCCGACATCAGCGCCTGCGTGTACGGGTGGAGCGGGTTCCGGTACAGCTCCTGGCTGTCGGCCAGCTCCACGATCTGGCCCAGGTACATGACGGCGACCCGGTCGCTGATGTGCTCCACCACCCGGAGGTCGTGGGCAATGAGGAGGTAGGTGAGGCCGAACTCCTCCTGCAGGTCCTGGAGGAGGTTCAGGACCTGGGCCTGAATGGAGACGTCCAGGGCCGAGATCGGCTCGTCGGCGATGATAAGGGAGGGGCTCACCGCCAGCGCCCGGGCGATGCCGATCCGCTGGCGCTGGCCGCCGGAGAACTCGTGGGGGTACCGCTTCATGTGGTCCGGGCTCAGGCCCACCTTGCGGAGGAGGTCGGCGGTCCGGTCCCGCCGCTCGGCCCCCCGCGCCAGCCGGTGGATGACCATCCCCTCCCCCACGATCTGCTCCACCGACATGCGGGGGTTGAGGGAGGAGTACGGATCCTGGAAGATGATCTGCATCTGGCGGCGCAGACGCCGCATCTCCTCCTTGCTGGCATCGAACACGGACAGGCCGTCGAAGACCACCTTCCCGGCCGTGGGCTCCAGGAGCCGCAGGATGCAGCGACCGGTCGTGGACTTGCCGCAGCCCGACTCGCCCACCAACCCCAGCGTCTCCCCCTTGCGGAGGGTGAAGGAGACCCCGTCCACGGCCCGCACGACGCCCGCCTGCTCCCAGGGAACGCCCCGGCGGACCCGGAAGTGCTTCTTCAGGTCGGTAACGGTGAGAAGCGGTGCGTCCATGCTCCCTCAGGCGAAGATGCAGCGAGCCCGATGCTGCGGGGTGACCTGCCGGAGCTCCGGCTCCGCCGTCCTGCACTCCGGCACCGCCAGCGGGCAGCGATCGCTGAATCGACAGCCGGGCGGCAGATCCAGGAGGCTCGGGACCAGCCCGGGGATCGCCTGCAGGCGCTTCCGGCCCTCCACTCCCTTCTCCAGCGTCGGGATGGAGGCTAACAGCCCCTGAGTGTACGGGTGCCGCGGGTTCGCGAAGAGGTCCCGGACCGGCGCCTCCTCCACCACCCGCCCGGCGTACATCACGACCACCCGCTGGGCGGTGTCGGCGATCACTCCCAGGTCGTGGGTGATCAGCATCACCGCCATTCCCAGCTCCTCCTTCAACCCGACCAGGAGCTCCAGGATCTGGGCCTGGATGGTGACGTCCAGCGCCGTGGTGGGCTCATCGGCGATGAGCAAGCGTGGCCCGCAGGCCAGTGCCATGGCGATCATGACCCGCTGGCGCATCCCCCCCGAGAGCTGGTG
>JAKEHP010000273.1 GCA_022614955.1 Candidatus Methylomirabilota bacterium | reverse complement strand
GAAGAGGTGCGCCGTGGCCGGGTTGGCCTGAAGCGGCAGGCGCTCGCTGGCGTGCTGCAGGCGCCCCAGCGCCGAGGCCAGCGCCCCCGGCTTCTTCGTGACCTGGGCGGCGGTGGCGTCGGCCAGGTACTCCCGGCCCCGCGAGATGGCCATCTGGATCAGCAGGGCGGCGACGGGGGCCAGCACGGCCATGACCACGAGGCCGACCACCCCGCCCCGATCCTCGTCGTCCCGGCCGCCGCCGAAGAAGGCGGCCCAGCGGGCCATATTTGCGAGCATCATGATGACGCCGGCCAGCGTCGCCGCGATGGCGCTGATCAGGGTGTCCCGGTTCCGCACATGGGCCAGCTCGTGCGCCAGCACCCCCTCCAGCTCCTCCCGGTCCATGAGGCGGAGGATCCCCTCGGTCACCGCCACGGCCGCGTGCCGGGGATTGCGGCCCGTGGCAAAGGCATTCGGGGACGGGTTGGGGATGACGTACACCCGGGGCATCGGCAAGCGGGCCCGCTGGGCCAGCCCCCGCACCATCGCCACCAGGTCGGGTGCCTCCGCCTCGCTCACCTCCTTGGCCCCGTACATCGCCAGGACAATCCTGTGGGAGA
The DNA here is from genome assembly GCA_022614955.1 of Candidatus Methylomirabilota bacterium. Taxonomy (GTDB): domain Bacteria; phylum Methylomirabilota; class Methylomirabilia; order Methylomirabilales; family JACPAU01; genus JACPAU01. The sequence goes on along the minus strand of JAKEHP010000273.1, from coordinate 15,356 downwards.
ACCAGTACGCTCCGAAGTTCATCAGCAGGGCGAAGGCGAACGCGATCACCATCCCCTGCTGTCCGCCGAAGAAGTTACCGAAGACCACGAGAAGCCCCGTGAGGGCCCCGAGGAGCACCGCCGTCTTAAAGGTGTTGCCCATTGGATCTCGTCCTCCTTCCGGTTCTCCTGCCGGCCGATCCGGCCAGCGCACCGATAAACTAGGGGAGTGGGGGCAGCCTGTCAAGCCTTCCGCGCCGGCTCCTCCTGGATGGGGACGCGCCGGCTCAGGCCGCGGCGCCCCACCGGCACCAAGCCCGGCCCCTGACGCTGCCGTTGCCGGAGCTCCTCCTCCACCGTCCGGAGCATGGTCTCGAACGTCTCGGCCATTTCCCGCCGCATCCGCTCCATCCGCTCCCGCATGTTCAGGATGACCTCGACCCCAGCCAGGTTCACACCCAGCTCCTTCGTAAGGCGCAGGATGAGCTCGATCCGGGAGACGTCCTCATCGGAGTAGAGGCGCGTGTTCCCCTGACTCCGGGCCGGGCGGATCAGTCCCTCCCGCTCGTAAGTTCGCAGCGTTTGCGGGTGGACGTCGAACATCTCTGCCACCACGCTGATCAGGTACCGCCGCCGCTTCTCCCTGGCCATCCATCCCTCGCGCCGCGATGCCCGGCAGTCACATCCACGCCTTCAGATCCCGCCGCGGGTCCTCCGGGACCAGTCGGGCCAGCTCCCGGAGCAACTCCTGCGCGCGCGCATTCAGGGGGCGGGGGACGACGACCTTCACCGCGACGTACTGGTCCCCGCGGCCTCCGCCCCGCAGGGGGGGGACCCCCTTTCCCCGAAGGCGGAACACCTGGCCGCTGCTGGTGCCCGCGGGGACCCGCATTTCGGCCGGGCCGTCCACGGTGGGAACCTGGATCCGCGCTCCCAGTGACGCCTCGGTGACCGTGACCGGGACGGTGCAGTGGATGTTATCCCCCTTCCGCTCGAAGAATGGGTGCGGGCGAACCCGGGTAACGATGTACAGGTCCCCGGACGCGCTCCCCCCAGGTCCCGCTTCCCCCATCTCGGCCAGCCGGATCTTGGAGCCCGTGTCCACGCCGGGGGGGATCTTCACCTTCACCCGCTCCGTGCGGGGGTTGCGCCCCCGCCCGGCGCAGGCGGGGCAAGCCTGCCCGGGAACCCGGCCACCCCCGCGACAGCGGCCGCAGGCCCTCGTGATCCCCAACAGGTCCGCTCCTACCGAGAGCCGCCCGGTCCCCCCGCAGGCAGGGCACGGGATGGTCCCCGCACCGGGCCGGGCCCCGGACCCACCGCAGGAAGCGCAGGAGGCAGACCGCTGCAGGCTGATCTCGGTAGTGAACCCCCGAACGGCTTGCTCGAAGTCAATGTCAATGGTGTAGTGAAGGTCCTCGCCACGGGGCGGCGCTTGCTCCTCGACCCCCGTCCGCCCACCGAAGACTCCCTCGAGCAGATCCCCCAGGCCGCCGAAGCCCCCACGGGCAAAGTCCCCGAGGTCGAAGGGAGCCCCAGCAAAGGGGCCGCCGGGCCGCGGCCCAGGCCCGGCGGCCGTCCGATGACCGAACTGATCGTACTCAGCCCGCTTCTGGGAGTCACTCAGGACCTCGTATGCCTCCGTCACGTCCTTGAAGCGGGCCTCCGCAGCCTTGTCTCCCGGATTGACATCCGGGTGGTATCGCCGAGCCAACCGGCGGTAGGCGCGCTTGATGTCCCGGTCAGTCGCCGAACGGGGGAGTCCGAGGACCTCGTAGTAGTCCCGCTTCCCCATCAGGTCAGCACCCCCCTGGTAGACAGCGCCGGGCCGCCGCCCCTTACTTCACGTCAATCTTGATCTGCTTCGGGCGCGCCTCCTCCGCCTTGGGCAGGCTCAGCTCCAGCACCCCGTCCTTGAACACCGCCCGGATCTTGTCCTGCTGGATGGTGGCGGGCAGGGTGAAGGAGCGCTGAAACGAGCCGTACGCGCGCTCGATCCGGAGGTAATTCTCCTCCTTCACCTCCTTCTCAAACTTCCGCTCGCCCCGCAGGCTCAGGGTGTTATCCCGGACGTTGATCTCGATGTCCTCCCGGGTGAGGCCGGGCAGCTCCGCCTTCAACACGACCCGGTCCGCGGTCTCATAGATATCCACAGCCGGCATCCAGGTCGAGGCGGCGATCCCCTCCTCCTCCCCCCGCGTCCGGGCCAGCGTCTGGTCGAACAGCCGGTTCATCCGATCCTGGATGGAGATGAGATCCCGAAAGGGATCCCAGCGCACGATGGCCATCGTCTTCCTCCTTTCTCTCTGTCTTGCCGACCTACTTGTCCTTCTTCCCGAGGTCCTCGAACTCCGCGTCCACGACCTCTCCCTCCTGGGCGCCGCCTGGGCCACCCGCCTTCTCGCCGGACCCGCTGTCCGCCTTCTGCCGTTTGTCCTTGGTGGCCTGCTCGTACATGGCCTTGCCGATCCGCTGCGCGGCGGTGTTCAACGCCTCCATCGTCTGCTTGATCCGTCCGACGTCGCCCGACTCCACGGCTTTCTTGGCGTCGGCGATGGCGTCCTCGATCGGCTTAATGTCGGCGATCGGAACCTTCTCCCGGTGCTCGTTCAGCATCTTCTCCGTCGCGTAGACGAGATGCTCGGCCTGGTTCCGGAGCTCGATCTCCTGGCGCTTCTTCTTATCCTCCTCCGCGTGCCTCTCCCCCTCTTTCACCATCTTCCCGATCTCATCCTTCCCGAGGCCGCTCGAGGCGGTGATGGTGATCTGCTGTTCCTTCCCGGTGGCCAGGTCCTTCGCCGAGACGTTCACGATTCCATTGGCATCAATGTCGAAGGCCACCTCGATCTGCGGGACCCCCCGCGGGGCCGGCGGGATTCCCACCAAGTGGAACTTCCCCAGGGTGCGGTCATCCCGAGCCAGCTCCCGCTCCCCCTGCAGGACGTGGATCTCCACGCTAGTCTGGTTGTCGGCCGCGGTGGTGAAAATCTCGCTCTTCCGGGTGGGGATGGTGGTGTTGCGCTCGATGAGGCGCGTCATCACCCCGCCCAGGGTCTCGATCCCCAGCGAGAGGGGTGTGACGTCCAGAAGGACGACGTCCTTCACGTCCCCCACCAGGACCCCCGCCTGGATGGCGGCCCCCACCCCCACTACCTCGTCGGGGTTCACCCCCTTGTGGGGCTCCTTGCCGAAGAGCTCTCGGACCACCTCTTGCACCTTCGGCGTGCGGGTCTGCCCGCCCACCAGCACCACCTCGTCAATCTGGCTGGGCTTCAGGTCGGCGTCTTCCAGGGCCTTCCGGACGGGCCCCAGCGTCCGCTGGATCAGGTCGTCCACGAGCTGCTCCAGCTTCGAGCGGGTCAGCTTCAGGCTCAGGTGCTTCGGCCCAGAGGCGTCGGCAGTAATGAAGGGGAGGTTGATCTCCGTCTCCATCACGGTGGAGAGCTCACACTTGGCCTTCTCCGCCGCCTCCTTCAGGCGCTGGAGGGCCATCCGGTCCTTGCTGAGGTCAATCCCCTGGTCCTTCTTGAACTCGGCCACAACCCAGTCAATGACCCGCTGGTCGAAGTCATCCCCCCCCAGGTGTGTGTCACCGTTGGTGGCTTTGACCTCAAAGACGCCCTCCCCAATCTCCAGGATGGAGATGTCGAACGTCCCGCCCCCGAGGTCGAAGACGGCGATCTTCTCGTCCTTCTTCTTGTCCAGCCCGTAGGCCAGGGAGGCGGCGGTGGGCTCGTTGACGATGCGCAGGACCTCCAGGCCGGCGATCTTCCCGGCGTCCTTGGTGGCCTGGCGCTGACTGTCATTAAAGTAGGCGGGGACGGTAATGACCGCCTGGGTCACCTTCTCCCCCAGGTACGCCTCCGCGGCCTCCTTCAGCTTCTGGAGGATCAGGGCGGAGATCTCGGGCGGGGAGTACTGCTTCCCCCGGATCTCCACTCGGGCGTCGCCAGCGGGAGTGTGGACCACCCGGTAGGGGACCAGCTTGATCTCGTGCTGGACCTCCTCGTAGCGCCGCCCCATGAACCGCTTGATGGAGAAGATGGTGTTCTCGGGATTGGTGATCGCCTGGCGCTTCGCCACTTGCCCGACCAGCCGCTCGCCGTCCTTCGTAAAGGCCACCACCGACGGGGTCAGGCGTCCGCCCTCCTGGTTGGCGATGACCACAGGCTCCCCACCCTCCATCACCGCCACGACGGAGTTAGTCGTGCCGAGGTCTATACCGATTACCTTGCTCACCGGATGGTCCTCCTCTCAGCTACCCCTCGCCGCGCCCGCCTCGGCCCGCGTGAGCCGGGCGAACGGTGTCGGGACCCCCCGGAAGGGCCGGGGGCCCCGACCTCAGCTCACATCAATCGCGGTCGCCCTGGGCTTGGCTGCCGTCTTCTTCGGGACTCGAATCGTCAATACGCCGTCCTGGTATGTCGCCGTCACTTTCGCGGGGTCCACGGAGGCTGGCAAGAGGACGTGGCGCACAAAAGGACCGGTGACCCGCTCGCGGCGGAGGATGGCCTCCCCCTCCCCAGTCGGGGTCTCCTTGCGCTCACCCCGGACGGTGAGGGTCCCGTCCAGCACGGTCCGGTAAAGAGCTTGCTATCCCTATAGTTTTCGGCAGTCCCGCCATGCAATGTAGTCATTGAGCCTAAGCATGTCAAGAATATTTCTAATTTATACTAAGATTATGCTGCACAAAAAAAGCCAGCAAGTATAAGCACCTGCTGGCAAAACCTCGGCTGACCTCTCCTACTCGAAGCCTCCTACCCCCAAGCCCTCGAGCAGATCCCGAGGTCTCATGGTAACCTCACGCTGCACCTCCAGGGGCAGCGTTCCCCCCGCTAAGGGCCGGGCGCCGGTGGACCGACCCTCTGCTGCCTCCCAGACCTCCTGGCAGTGCCGGCACCGGAGGGCGAATGGGAGGGAGCGGAGCCGCTCCACGCCGATCTCCTCGCCGCAATCCGCGCAAAAACCGTAGGCCCCTTCCGTCAGGCGGCGGAGGGCGAGATCCACCTGTTTCACCATCCGCACCCGGCGGTCCATGGCATCCGATTCCACGGCGGCCGTGAGGGCGAGAGCCGCGGCCTCTCCCTCGTCGCCCCTCGTGCTCATCGCGACGGCGCTCTCCCCATGGAGGCCGTGCTCCATTTGCTCACCGATAAGGCGCTGGAGGTCCTTCCGCTTCCGGGTGAGAATGTGAAAGAGCTCCGCGTGTCGCCGGGGCGTCCCCCGGCGGCCCCGGGTCCTCCGTTCCTGCTCGCGCCGCGTCATGCGTACCCCCCTCCGCCCGCCAGCGACCGGAGGCTCCGGACGCCCGCGGGCCACCGATAAGTTATGCGGGAACGGACGCGTGTCAAGCGGATACTCCTCCTGGAACTCCTTGACAACGCGGGAAGGCTCTCACTAACATCACGAACACTTGGATGCACCACAGCACCGAGGGGATGCCAATGCGGCGGGCTCGGATCTCCTTTGCGGCCGGGCTGTTGGCCGGCCTCCTGTTGGGCCTCATCCTCGGGCTCCTTGCGTGGCCCCGTCTCTCCCCCCTGCTGGTCCCCGGCCCACCTGGACCCTCCAGCCAACCCGGCCTGGAGAGGGACCCGGCCTTCATCCGCCTGGCCGAGGGCGTGACCCCCGCTGTCGTCAACATCCGCACCCAGAGCCTTCCCCGGGGGCGACGGGGCCGCCGCTCGTCCCCCCTTCCCTTGGACCCGTTCTTCAGGGAGTTTTTCGAGCGGGCCCCCGAGGGGGGACCAGGGGAGGAGCAGACGAGCCTCGGCTCCGGGGTCATCATTGACAAGCGGGGCTACGTCCTCACGAACAACCACGTCATCCAGGAGGCCGATACCATCCTTGTCCGGCTGGAGAACCGCAAGGAGTACCCCGCCCGGGTCATCGGGCAGGACCCCCGCACTGATGTCGCCGTGATCCGGGTGGAAACGGACCGGGACCTGCCCGAGGCCCGCCTCGGCAATTCCGACGCGCTGCGCGTGGGAGAGTGGGCCGTCGCCATCGGGAACCCCTTCGGCCTCAATCACACCCTGACCGTGGGGGTCGTGAGCGCCACGGGCCGCTCCGACGTCGGGATCACCAGCCAGGAGGACTTTATTCAGACTGACGCCTCCATCAACCCCGGGAACTCCGGCGGTCCGCTGCTGAACATCCAGGGGGAGGTGATCGGGATCAACACGGCCATCGTGGCCACGGGGCAGGGGATCGGCTTCGCCATCCCCATCAACCTCGCCCGGAAGGTAGCCCAGGACCTCATCCGCGAGGGGCGCGTGACCCGAGGTTGGCTGGGAGCGGGGCTCAAGGCGCTCACGCGGGAGGCGGCGCAGGGACTGGGGGTGGAGCCCGATGCGGGGGTATTGGTGGAGCAGGTGCTGCCGGGGGGGCCGGCTGAGGCTGCCGGCCTCAGGCCGGGGGATGTCATCGCGGCCATCCGGGGACGGCGGGTCCGGACGCCGGCTGAGGTCCGGGCCATGGTGGCGGAGGCTGAGGTGGGCAAGCCGCTGGAACTGACCCTGCTGCGAGACAGACGGGAGCTGCGGGTGGCCGTGGTTATCCGCGAGCAGCCCATCGGCCCCGCCAAGGAGAGATCGTGACCAGCCCACCCGATGCGGTCGTTTTCCTGGTCACCGCCGCCTCCGCCGCCGAGGGGGAGCGGATCGCCACTACGCTGGTGGAGGAGCGCCTGGCGGCCTGCGTGAATGTGGTCTCGGGAGTCGTCTCCACCTTCCGATGGGAGGGGGCCGTCCAGCGGGAGCCCGAGGTGCTGCTCATCGGGAAGACCCGCCCCGAGCGGATGCCGGCCGTCATCGCCCGCGTCCAGGCCCTCCACTCCTACTCGGTCCCCGAGGTCCTCGCCCTCCCGATCCTGGCCGGAGCGGGCCCCTACCTTGCCTGGCTCCGGGACGCAACCGGGTGAGCGGTCCCCGCTGGGCCCTCGTTCTGGGCGGCGGGGCCGCCCGCGGCGCCGCGCACCTGGGAGTGCTGGCCGCCCTGGGGGAGGCAGGGCTCACGCCCGACCTCGTCGTCGGCGTGAGCATTGGCGCCATCGTCGGCGCCGCCTACTGCCACGCCGGCCCGGCGGCTCTCCCCCGGCTGCGCGCGGTGGCGCGGGCCATCGCCCTCGAGGGACGACACCTCCTCGCCCCTGCGCGCCGCCGCGCGCTGCTCGAGGAGGACCTGGGACTGCGGGGCGCGACCTTCGAGGGTCTTCCGATCCCCCTTCGCGTGACTGCCACCGCCCTCCCCACCTTGCGCCGTGCCGTCTTCGGGGACCCCCCGGCGCCCCCTCTCCTGGAGGCAGTCCTGGCAAGTTCGGCCCTCCCCTTGCATCGCCCAGTCCACCTGACGGGAATCGCGCACTATGACGGGGGACTCGCCGGAAACCTGCCGGCACTCGTCGCCCTCCGGAGGGGTTGCCGCGTCCTGCTCTGCGTGCCTCTCGGAGTGGTCTTCCGTCGGGAGGCGGGGTGGCGGCGGTTGCTCCCGTGGAAGGTGGTTGATGCCGTTGGGTGGGCAATGATGCGGCGGGAGGTCCGGTCCTGTCGTGCCGCGGGAGGGACGGTCCTGGAAGCCTACAGTCACGGTGTCGAGGCGGAGAGCGTCTTTGCTTTTCATTGCCTTGACAAGTTTGAAGAAGAGGGGTATAAGGCGGCGTCTCTCGTCGTCCCATCCCTCCAAACCTTGTTGGCGGCACCCTAGTCCGATGCCGCCCGATCGGTTCTCCTGCCCGAGGAGAGGGATGCCCGAACCGAACCTGCCGCTCCGAGGGATCCTCCTGACGCTTCTCCCAATTTTTCTCCTCCTCTCCTCAGCCCGGGCCGCCGATATTTTGTCCCCAACCGCCGGGGCCAGTCCTGCGCCCCATGGCCTTGCTGGCGTGAGGCCCCGCGGGGCGGAAGGCGTCAGCCCCAACGCCAACGCCGAGGGGCCAGCGACCCACGCCGAGCCAGCCACTGCCCGGGAAGCCACCGCGGTCCCGCAGGGCAAGGACGAAATGGCTCCGCAGGGCGGCCAAGAGAATCACGACCCTGTACCCCGTGACGCCGTCCCGGCTGAGACGCTGGTGATGCCCGAGGACACCGGGGTGCTGGACCGGGCCGGGGTGGAGGAGGCCAGACCACCCGAAGAGGCCTCGGAGGCGGCGGAGGTCTTTGATGTCCCGATCGAGCTGAACGACAAGGTCCGGGCCTACCTCGCCCTCTTCACCGGGGAACGCCGGGACCGGATCCAGGAGGCGTTCGATCGCGCCGGGCGCTATCTCCCCATGATGCGGGCCATCTTCCAGGAGCAGGGCCTCCCCCTCGACCTGGTAAACCTGGCGTACATCGAGAGCGCCTTCAAGGTGCAGGCCTACTCGCGGGCCCGGGCCGTGGGGATCTGGCAGTTCATCGGGGGCACGGGGCGGAAGTACGGTCTGCGCATTGACTGGTGGTTGGATGAGCGGCGGGATCCGGAGAAGGCAACCCGGGCGGCGGCGGAGTACCTGCGCGACCTCTACGGGATCTTCGACTCCTGGACGCTCGCCATCGCCGCCTACAACTCCGGCGAGGGGAGGGTGGCCGGCACAATCCGCCGGCAGAAGACAACCGACTTCTGGCGGCTGCGCCTCCCGCAGGAGACGAAACTCTATGTCCCGGCCTTCATGGCCATGACAATCCTCGCGAAGGATCCCGCGCGCTACGGGTTTGTCCCTCCCGCCGAGGAGGTGGTCCCCACAGAGGCGCTGCCGCTCTCGGAACCCCTGGACCTGCGCATCGTGGCCCAGGCTGGGGGGATCCCGCTGGAGGACCTCCGGGCCCTGAACCCCGAGTTGAACCACCTGGTGACGCCGCCCCACGCGCCCGAGTATTCGCTGCGGGTCCCGGCCGGCGCCGCTGCCGAGTTCGCACAGAACTTTAGCGAGATAAAGAAGACGCGCCGGGTGAGCTGGCAGCGCCACCTCATCCGCCCGGGGGAGACCCTCTCTCAAATCGCCCGGCGCTATGACACCTCCGTCCAGGTTCTGAGTGACCTGAACCGCCTTCCCAACCACCATCGCTTGCGGGCCGGACGGTCCCTCGTTGTCCCCCTGATGCACCTGACGCTCGCCGACGAGAACGGCCCGGCCGGCCGCCTCCCCAGGTCGGGCAGTGGCCCCCGGACCTACATGGTCAAGCGGGGCGACAGCCTCTGGCGGATCGCCCAGGTCTTCGACGTTTCCACCGATGACCTCCGGCGGTGGAACGATCTCGACGGCAGCGTCATTCACCCCGGGCTGCGCCTCCGGATTCACCCCGACTAGCCGCTCGGCCTCTCCACGCAGACCCCTTGACAGGCTATACGTCTGTATAGTAAACACTCCATCAGGTGTCTTTCTGCGTATCCGAGAGGTGACCATGGCACAGGGACTGACGCCGAGACAGCGTGAGGTCCTGGAGTTCATCAAGCAGTTCCTCGAAGAACAGGGATACCCCCCCACGGTCCGGGAGATCGGCCGGCATTTCGGCTTCGTCCCCCGGTCGGTCTTCGATCACCTGAAGGCGCTTGAGCGGAAGGGATACCTGAAGCGGGAAGCCACGAAGTCCCGCTCCCTGCAGATCACAGATCCCGCCCACCCCGGCCGCCGCCTTCCCCGGCCCCGAGAGGTTCCCATCGTGGGCCGGGTGGCGGCGGGACGCCCCCTCCTCGCGGTGGAGAATCTGGACGGCGCGGTCCCCCTCCCGGCGGACTGGACCAACGGCGGCGAGGTCTTCCTCCTCCGCGTCCAAGGGGACAGCATGGTGGGGGCCCACATCCTCCCGGGGGACTTGGCGCTCGTGCGGCGCCAGGAGAGCGCCCAGAACGGGGATATCGTGGTGGCCCTGGTGGAGGAGGAGGCGACCGTCAAGCGCTTCCAGCGCTCCGGCGAGACGGTCACACTTCTTCCCGAGAACCCCGCCATGGCCCCCCTCACCTTCGCCCCCGGCGCGCGCCTCGAGATCCTGGGGAAGGTCATCGGCGTCTTCCGCCGCCTCCCGTAGCCCCCCATGCTGAAGGTGGGGACCAGCGGCTACAGCTATCTCGACTGGCGCGGCCCCTTCTACCCCGCCGGGTCCTCCTCCAGTTCCCCCACGCCTTTCACCACACGCCGGGAAACCGGGACCACCTCGCGGCCCTGCGCCAGGCGCTTCCCGAGCTGCCCTTGGTGGCGGAGTTCCGGAACCGCGGGTGGTTCAACGAGCTTCTAAGCGGTACACCTACGCCTACCGTCTCGAGGAGCTGGCCCCGTGGGTTCCGCGCCTCCGCCAACTGGCCGCGGAGACGGAGCGCTGTTACGCCTTCTTCAACAACCACGCCCGGGGCCAGGCCACCCTGGACGCCAAGCAGCTCCTCGCCCTCCTCCAGGACAGCAGCTGAAAGCAGCCCGGGCACCCTTCTTGCACTTGCCCATCCCCGTTCGCAGCACCCCATTTCGCCTCCCCAGACGGGCATGGGCCTGATCCCTTGATTCGGAGGTCGGCATGGCGGAGAGGACGCGCAACGGGAAGGGGGAGGGGACCAGCATGTTCGGACTCCTCCTGCCGGTGCTGGTGGCTCTCTTCTTGGCCCTGGTTCTGAACGCGTTCTCAGAGGTCCCGGCCGTGGCCCCGGAACCTCGGGCCGCTTCGGTGAGCGACGCCAAATGAGAGGAGCCTGCTTGGCCTGGGAAGCCCCCCACCGCGGCGGTGGAGAAAGGTAACAGGAGGTCCCTCGAAGCCGGTCCGGCTGGGTAGGCTAGGCTTTAAACCCCGAGAAGTTCCAAGGTTCCCGCCCCCTCGGCCCCAGTGTCCCGCCGGGAACGGAAGTTGCAGTCCCCCCCTGGAGCCCACTGTGGACCGCGCGCCAATTCAGCGGGCCGCAGGACGCGAGACGGAGGCTCCTCAATGGTTCTCATCCATAGCTTGTCGCTCTTGAAGCAGGTCTTCGTGCCCCACGTCCGTCGTCTGGCAGAGCGGTACGTCACCGTCCTCGCCCTCTCCCCAGAGGGCCGCACACGCCAGGTCCGCCTCTCCCATCTCCGCCTGGCCGGCCTGGGGCTTCTCGGAGCCCTGCTCCTGGGCCTGGCCGCTTGGGGGTCCTTCGGGGAGTTCCAGGTCCGCTCCCAGCAGTTCCGCCTGGCCAGCCTCGAGGAGGAGAACCAGCTCCTCCTGACCCAGCTCCAGCAACAGGCCACCCTCATCCTGGCCCTTCAAGGGGAGATGGGGAAGCTCCGGACCTTCGAGAGCCAGCTTCGGATCCTCTCCGGGCTGGAGCCCGGCACCGAGCCGTTGGTGGGCGTTGGCGCCGGGGGGGGCCGGGAGCTCCACCAGCAGAAGCGCCAGGCGCTCCGGTAGCGGACCCGACGAGGGGGCCATGCGCCTCCCCCCCTTTCTCCTCCCCCTCCTCCTTGCCCCCCTGCTTCTCACCACCGGGTGTGCGGCAGCCTCTGCGGTCGGCTCCGCCCTCGGGGCCGCCTTCAGCGGCCTGGCCTACTTCTCCAATGGGAGCGTGGAACGGACCTTCGTGGGAACGCTCCCGGAGGTTTGGCAGGCCAGCCTCGCGGTCCTCCGCCTGATGGACCTGACCATCACCGAGGGGACCCGGGACGAGAACGCGGGGGAGCTGCAGGGAACCGCCCCCGACCTCACTGTGACACTCACGATGAGCAGCGTCACCGCCCGGGCCACCCGGGTGACCATCGAAGCCGTCCAGGGAAACTTCGACAGGGACCGGGCCACCGCCTCCGAGGTCCTGAACCAGCTCGCCCTTCGCCTCTCGGCCACTTCTTCCGCCGCTCCGCGCCCGGAAAGGCGTTGACGCGCCTGGGGGCATGTGGTAAGGGGGGGCAATCTCCCCGGCGCCACCCCCAGGAGCGCCCATGTCAGCCCTTAAGCCGATACGCCCTGAACTCCCTGACGTGACCATCCGCCGCCTGGAGGACCTCCTCACCGGCCTCGCGAAGCGCTTCGGCGACCTCCGGGGGAAGGTGGACATGGACCCGCGGCCCCAGATCGCCCTGCCAGAGATCGGCGGACTGGCGGCAGCGAAGCGGGAGATCCAGAGCCTCGTCCTCGCCCTCCGCCGGCCGGAGCTGCACCGGCGCTGGGGGACCGTGCCGGTCAAGGGGGTGCTCCTGTACGGGCCTCCCGGGACCGGGAAGACCCTCCTCGCCAGAGCGCTGGCCCACGAGGCAGGGGCCGTCTTCTATCACCTCCGGATCCGCCACATTGCCTTTAAGTGGTACGGGGACTCGGGCGACCTGATTCAGGAGGTGTTCCAGGCGCTCGGGGGCAACGGGCGGAGCGTGCTGTTCCTGGACGAGATTGAGGCCCTCTCCTTCGACCGGATGTTCCCGGGGGAGGAGGCCCGAGCAGCCAGCCGGCGCGTCATCACCGTAGTCCTGGAGAGGTTGGAGGCGCTGGCGGGGATGGAGGAAACGCTGGCGGTCGCCTCTACGAACCGGCCCGATGCCGTGGACCCCAGCCTGGTGGGCCCGGGCCGGTTCGATCGGCTCATCGAGGTCCCGCTGCCGGACGGGGACGAGAAGCGGGAGATCCTGGCCATCCACCAGCGGCGCGCCGAGGCGGCCGCCGGTCGGCCCCTGTTCCGGAACGTGGACTATGACGCGATCCTGGCGCGCACGGTGAAAATGGGCGGGGGGGACCTGGCGGAGATCCTCCAGCGGGCGCTGGAGGAGAAGGCCCGGCGCGAGGGGGCGGGCGAGCAGCCCGGCCCCGTGGAGACGGATGATATCCTCCGGGTGATCGAGGACTACCGACGGATCAAGGAGGTCGTCGAGAAGATTCGCTACGGTCAGTATCTGTGAGGCCGCCCCAAAACCCGGACGCGCCGGCATCCCCTCCGATGCCGGCGCGTCACGTGTTGCCTGGATTGCCGCCCGTCAGGCGCGGCCTTTCTCCCCCGCCAGCCGCACGAACTCCAGCTGCTGCCCGGCCTGCAGGAGGTGAGCCTCCGCCACCACCTCGCCGTCCACGACCGCGACCGCCCGGGGGCTGATGTTCAGGGGCTGCGCGAGGGCGTGACGGATCTCCGCCACACTCCTTCCAACGACGTCCACCTCCAGCGCGTGGATCCCGTACAGGACCCGCACCGTCGTCCCCGTCCGGGCCGCCGATGGGGTGGCGCTCGCCTGCCGTAGCTCCTCACTCACGGGACCCTCCCCGTTCCACCGGCTGGCTCCGACCAGCCAGGATATCCAGGTACACCTCGCCGTACCGGACCCCCCCTTGCTGCCAGGCGTAGAAGGCGTTCAGCATGGCCGAGGCGACGGCCAAGTTCATGAAGAGGAGCTGGGGTGCCCCGGCCGTGACCGCCGCGTCGCAGGAGGCGTCGGCGGGGGAGCCATCCCCGGGGAATGCGATCTCCGGGTGGAACCGGGTGAGGGGCGCCGAGAGGTCCCGCCCCCCCTGGCGGCAGTAGACCTGCACGTTCCCGTCGGTCCACTCGTTCCCCCCCGAGATCAGCAGAATGGCGGGGAGGCGCTCGCAGTGGTCGCTCACCACCTTCCGGGTCCGGTGGTTGTCCACCCCGAGGAAGACCACATCTCCGTTCCGGACCAGGTCGGACGCGTTGGCCGGGGTAACGAACTCCGGGATGGCCCGGACCGAGAGGCCGGTGAACTCCCGAGCCAACTCCTCCGCCTTCACCCGCGCCTTGTTCCCGGCGGCGCGGAACGACTGCCGCGGGAGGTTGCGTTGCTCGAAGGCATCGCCGTCCACCAGAGTCAGGCGGCAGCCCGTCCCAGCGTAGTGGAGGTAGCGGGCGAGCGGCGGGAGCAGGGCACAGCCGATCCCCCCCAGTCCGATGACCTTGATTTCCAGCATCCCCGCCCCCTCAGATGGCCGCTGGCGGCCCCCCCTCGTGGATGTCTCGGGGGATCTCCTCCACCCGCAGGCGAGCCAGCCAGGCGGGATCGGCCGGCTGGCCCCCATCCCCCGGCAGGGCCTCGAAGACCTCCAGCGGCCTGAGGGGGAAGCGCCGGCCGTCCACCACCAGCGAGCAGGCATAGCTGGGCCGCCGATCCAGGGTCCCCACAGTCACGTGGAGGCCGTCCACGTGCCGCTCGTCCAGCTCGTCCAGGTCCGAGTGGAACGCCTCGGCACCGGCATGGCTGTGCAGGGTTCCCACCCGGATCACACCCGGCGGGCACGGGCCGATCCGGTAGCGGGCATGCCCCCCGGCCACCACCTGCTCCGGCACCTCCAGCTCGAAGATCGGCCCCTCGGACCGGCAGAGGAGGAGGGCAACCGCCTCGGCCTGGTGGCGCCAGTAGACCTCCCGGAAGAAGCCCACGGCCCGGGCCAGGAGCGCCGCGGGGATCCGGGGGCCGCGCCAGCGGACCTCCTCCCGAGCGCCGGCGAGCCAGGGAAGGCCCCGGGCGGCCGTGCAGGAGGCGAAGACGGGCGTCCGCTTCACCAGGAAGAGCCCGTCCCGGGTGAGGAGATAGTAGACGGCGTCGGCCGGCTCCGAAAAGTCGGCCCCCTTGAGGTAGAGGGGAATCACGCCCGCTTTCCCTCCTGATACCGGGGGGGGAGAAACCGGCGGGAGGAGCAGCAGGCGACCGCCATCGCTTCCTGGGCCCGGAGGGTCTCCGCACTGAGGGCCGGGATGAAATCGTCAATGGCCCACCGGTAGTCCCCCTCCTCCACCTCCGGCCCCCCCCGCACCCGCGCATGCCGATAGGCGCGCAGGGAGATCTCCTCGATGTCCGCCCCCGTGATCTGGCCGGGGTGACAGGCCGCGCACTGGGCCGCCAGGACCCCGAAGTCCACCTCGGCCACCGGGAAGCCGTGCTTGCGTGGGATCACGGCGAAGATGCTGGCCATCTCGACCGGATCCGGCAAGACCAGCGGGATCCGCTCGGAGGCCCGCCCGGAGCGCTTCTCAGCCACATCGAGGCGGTCGGGGCGGTTGCTGATCCGGATCCAGAGGACCTGGCCCTGGATGCGCGGGTCCCCAGTGAAGTCGAAGCGCATCTGGCGCAGCCGGTTGGAGACGCCCGAGTCGGCGGAGGCCTCATCCCGGGAGTGCTCGCTCTGATCCGCCTCATCCTCCACCACCACCACGGGCGTCATGGACCGGAGGGCCCGGAGGATCTTCCAGTAGTTCCGCTCCGACTGCCCCACCCATCGCTCGCGCGGGTTGACGATCTTCACGAAATTGAAGCCGGACTCGTAGGCGAGTGCCTCGGCCAGGGCCGTCTTCCCCACGCCGGGAGGACCGACGAGGGTGATCCCCCGAGGCACCAGTTTCACCTCCCCCGCCCGCAGGGCCGCGATGACCTCCCGGAAGAAGGTCTTCACCGGCTCCAGCCCTCCGATGGACTCCAGACCGAACGCGGGCTCCAGAACCTCCAGCATCCCCTGGAACTCCTG
>JAKEHP010000272.1 GCA_022614955.1 Candidatus Methylomirabilota bacterium | reverse complement strand
CGTCACCGCCACGGCCAGCCCGCGCAGGAGGCTCAGGCGCTCCCGGGGCAGGAGCAGCAGGAGCGCGGCGCCAGCCGCCGGCAGGAAGATCAGGAAGCTGAGGAGCGGAAGCGCGGGCATGCTCCCCTCACCGGGCGAACACCAGGTAGGTCAGCAGCAGGACCGTCCCCAGCAGGATGGACAGAACGTAGTTGGGGACGAACCCGGTCTGCACCCGGCGGAGCGCCCGGCTCCCCCACTCCACCAGGGCGGCGGTCCCGTTCACCGCTCCCTCCACCAAGATTCCGTCCCCCACGCGGAAGCACCAGTGGGCGAGGCGTTCCAGGGGCCGGACGACGGTGGCGGCGTACAGCTCATCCACGAAGAACTTCCCCCGCAGCAGCCGGTAGAGGCCCGGGAGCCTGGCGGCGAGGGCCGCCGGGACCTCCGGCCGCCGCCCGTACCAGACGCCGGCCAGGGCCGCCCCGGCCAGCGCCAGCCCCACCGAAAGGAAGGCAGTCCCGACTCCTCCCTCCGGCGCCCCTGTCGGGGCGGGGAGGACCGGCGCCAGGAAGGTGTGGATGCCTCCGCGCTCGGGAGGGATCCCCAGCCCGCCGCCTAGGACGGCCAGGGCCGCCAGGAACAGGATGGGGACCGCCATGCTGGGCGGGGCATCATGGACGTGGGCGAGCGCCTCCCGGTCGCCGCGGAAGGTCCCGGTGAAGGCGAGGGCAAAGCAGCGGAACATATAGAAGGCGGTGAGGAAGGCGCCGGCAAGCCCGAGGAGCCAGGGGCCGGTGAAGCCGCCGTGCTGGGCCGCGGCCAGGATCTCGTCCTTGGACCAGAACCCGGCGAGCGGAAAGATGCCGGCGTTGGCCGCCGCCCCCAGGAAGAAGGCGGTGGCGGTGAGCCTCATGGGTTTGCGGAGCCCCCCCATCTTCGTCAGGTCCTGCTCCCCGTGCAGCGCGTGAATGACGGCTCCGGCCCCGAGGAACAGGAGGGCCTTGAAGAAGGCGTGGGTCGTGAGGTGGAAGATGCCGGAGGCGTAGGCCCCCACCCCCGCCCCCAGGAACATGTACCCGAGCTG
>JAKEHP010000271.1 GCA_022614955.1 Candidatus Methylomirabilota bacterium | reverse complement strand
TGGCGTCAAGGAAGCGGGCCGTCGCGGCGCTGAAACGCGCCTTGAACGAGGCTGGGTTCGAGCGGGGTGCACGGGCCCGCGGGCGTCGGAGCCGCAGGCGATCGGGAGTTCAGTAGGAGCTTTGGCGCAGGTTGCCGTACACGCGGTCGCGGTAGAAGGTGGGCAGCGCCGCGTTGGCCTGCTGCAGGCGGGCGAGGCGGTTGGGGCCCTCGTTGTACGCCATGACCGCCGCCTCCAGGGAGTCGAAGCGATCGCGCAGCTTGGCCAGGTAGTAGGACCCCAGCTCGATGTTGATCTCGGGGTCGCGCAGGATCTGGTCCCCGGTCCACTCGACCTCGATCTCGCGCGCCACCTCCTCCGCCGTGGAGGGGAGGAGCTGCATCAGGCCGACCGCCCCCTTGGAGCTGACGGCGTCGTTACGGAAGGCGCTCTCCGTATGGATGATGGCCAGGAGCATCTCCGGCTCGAAATGGTACTTGTGGGCCACCCGGTCGATCGAGGAGGCGATGTTCCACACGTCCCCCGGCGGCAGGCTGATGCGGTTCTCGTGCAGGAACTCCCTCACCTTGACGAGCGTGATGAGCTGGCGGTTCTGCAGGCTGACTTTGCGGAGCTTGGCGCGCTGGACCTTGCTCAGGTCCTCCATGTCGTGCAGCGCCCGAAGCTGTGGCTGGTACATGTACTCCGCCACCAGGGACAGCGCCAGGGTGCCGACCATCAGCGTGATGCCGACCAGGGCGAAGACAAGAATACCCGTTCGGTGGAAAACCTTCATCCTGCCGACCTCCTCCTGCCTTGAAGTGCCCTAATTATTCGGGGACCCCTCCCCCCTGTCAAGGGAAAAGCCGCGGTCGCCCCGTCGCGCAGGTTAACTTCTTTAGCTACAGCACTTATGGTTTCCGATCGGAGGGCTCCGGGGCGATCAGCAGTCTGTCTCCAAGCTGCAGGCCTGCAGCCTGCCCGGCCGCCACCTCCAGGACCCAGGCGGACGGGCGCATAGGCACCACCGATGGGCAGGGGTCGGCGGCACAGGGAGGCACCCCGGGCGCCAGGTGGACGACCTGCCCGCCTGCGTCGAGCCACACGATGTCGAGCGGGATGAGCGTGTTCTTCATCCAGAACGAATGGATGCCCGGCTCGGGGAAGATGAACACCATTCCCTCCCCCGGGGCCAGCCTGTCCCGGAACATGAGGCCGCGCGCCCGTTTCTCGGGGGTGGAGGCGACCTCCGCCAGAACCGCCCGGCCGTCCGGCAGTGCCACC
>JAKEHP010000270.1 GCA_022614955.1 Candidatus Methylomirabilota bacterium | reverse complement strand
TGCAGGAGGCGGCGGGCGTGAGCCGCGTCCCGGGTCTCCAGCGTCAGGTACACCTCTACCCGGTCCACGGGCACGCGCGGGTCCAGCCGGTCATGGCTGACCGAGACCACATTGGCCTGTTCCTCGGCCACCACGGCCAGCAAGGCCTTCAGCGCCCCCGGCCGGTCCACGACCGGCACCTCGAGCTGCAGGTAGCGCCCCGCCTTCGCCAACCCCTTGCTCAGGATGCGGGTCAAGAAATTGCTATCAATATTGCCGCCGCTCAGGATGGCGACGGCCGGGGCCGGCTCCGGCTTCACCCGCCCGTGCAGGAGGGCCGCCAGCGCCGCCGCCCCCGCCCCCTCCACCAGGACCTTGCCCCGCTCCAGGCAGAGAAGGATCGTAGAGGCGATCTCCTCGTCGCTCACCGTCACCAGGTCGTCCACGGCGCGCTGGACGATCTCGAAGGTGAGGCTCCCGGGGCGCTTCACGGCTATCCCGTCGGCGATGGTGCTCGGGTTCTCCAGCGCGACGAGCTGGCCGGCCCGTCGCGAGGCGACGAGAGCCGCGGCCCCCTCCGCTTGCACCCCGACCACCCGGGCGCCCGGCCGCAGCCCCTTCATGGCGACCGCCACCCCGCTCACCAGGCCCCCTCCCCCCACCGGGACAACCACCGTCCCCACCTCCGGCAGGTCCTCCGCGATCTCCAGACCCACCGTTCCCTGCCCGGCGATCACATCGGGGTGGTCGAAGGCGTGGATGTAGCTCGCCCCCGTCTCGGCCGCCAGGGCCTTTGCCCGCTCGGCGGCCTCGTCGTAGGTCTCCCCGTGGAGCAGCACACGGGCCCCGTAGCCCTCCGTGGCCATCACCTTGGCCATGGGAGCGTGGCGGGGCATGAGGATCGTGGCCGTCAGCCCCGCGGCGACCGCCGCCAGGGCGACCCCCTGGGCGTGGTTGCCGGCCGAGGCCGCCACCACCCCCTTCCCCCGCTCCGCCGCGCCGAGGCGCTGGATGCGGACGTACGCCCCCCGGACCTTGAACGAGCCGGACCGCTGCAAGTTCTCGCACTTCAGGTGGACGGTTGCGCCCACCAGGCGACTGAACGTGGCAGAAGGGTGAAGGGGCGTCCGGTGAACGACGCCCCGGAGGAGGGCAGCCGCGTCCCGGATGGCGGCGAGGTCGGTCATGGCTCCTCCCGGGGGGGAAGTTAGGGACGGGGAACGACCCGGCCCCGGTAGGGCTCCGTGAGGTGCCGGCGGGCGGCGGCCTGGGCCGGGCCGTCCCCCTCCAGGGCCAGCGCCTGCTGGTACCGGCGGACGGCCGCCTCCCGCTCTCCCAGGAGATCGTGGACCATGCCGGCGCGGGCGGCCGCCCAGGCGGCGACCCACGCGAAGCGGGGGGTCCGGGCGGCGTAGGCCCGCTCGAAGTTGGCCAGGGCCGCCCTGTACTCCCCTCGATCCATGGCCAGCTTGCCCAGGAGCTGCAGGTAGCGGGGGCTCATCTCGGGACCGTAGTTCTCATGGCCGGCCTCCATGGCGGCGCGGATCTTGTCCGCGATGGCCGCCGCCTCGGGGTGCCGACCCGTCTCGCCGTAGAGGAACGCCAGGAGGAACGCAAAGTCGGGGTTGCCGGGGTAGCGCGCGGCCAAGCGCTCGGCGAATGGAAGGGCTTCGGCGAAGCGCTCCGCCGCGACCCTGAGGTGCACCAGGGCGGCGGCGGCCAGGTCTGCGGTGAAGACGGCCTCGGTCGCCGCCCGGTGGAGAGCCGCCTCGCCGCGAGCCAGATCGCCGTCGGGGAGGAGGAGACTCACGATGGGCCGGCGCCAGCCCCGGACCTGCGCGATGCTCACGGCGTACAGGCCGAGGCCGTAATCGGCATCGGCTAACGCCGGGTCGAGGGCCTGCGCCTGCTGGAACCGTTCCAGGGCCCGGCGCAGCGATCGGTAGGCGGGCAGATAGTATCCCCGGGCTCCCTCCACCATGGCCCGGGTGCCCCACGCCATCCCCAGGAAGAGGTGGAGGTGGGCGTCCTCGGGCCGGGCCTCCCGCGCGGCCTCGGCGGCCTCGAAGGTGGGGCCCGCCTCCTCCAGGAAGGCGTCCAGGACCGGGGCCGGGTCCTCGGCTTTCTCGGCGCGGGCGAGCGTGACCAGACCCCGGAAGAAAGGAAGGGTGAAGGCGGCGGACCCCTCCGCCAGATCGGCGAAGGTGCGCTCGGCACCGACCGCGTCCTTGTCCAGGAGACGGGCGGTGCCGGCCCGGATGACCTTCTCGGGGGCAAGGCCGGCGGAAGCCGGGACCGCCAGCGCCGCGACGAGAAGACCGAGGAGGACGGCGCGCCGCTTCACGGGCGGCCCGCCGCTCGCTCGGTCCAGGCGTCCCGCCAGGCCGCCACCATCTCGGGGTCCAGGGCCACCAGGATCACCCGCTTCAGGCGCTTAGCGGGGAAGGCCCGCAGAACTTGGCACATGGCGGCCGCAGCGGCGGCCTTCGGAACACCGCCCACGCCGGTCCCCAGGCCGGGGACGGCCAGTGAGGCGAAGCCGTGCGCCTCCGCTGTCACGAGTGCCCCGCGCATCGCCGCCCCCACGTTCGCCACGGGGATCCGCATGGCCGGCTGCTCCATCGTCGGGGCGTGGATGATTCCCTTGAAGCGGGTCTTTCCGCCGGAGGTAACGATGGCGGAACCGACGGGGATGGGAGCGGCAGCCACGGCCTCCTCCTCCACGGCGCGCCCAGCGGCCCGTTTGATGGCGCCCGCCACCCCGCCTCCCATCCAGCCCTGGCTGTTGGCGGCGTTGACGATGGCCTCTGCTGCCGCGGCGAGCAGGCTTCCCTGTTGGATCTCGATCTCAAGCACCCCGGCCACCGTGCTCCGTCGCGTTGCCTCCCCCCGGGAATCGTGTTAGCCTCGGTCCGGCGCGTCCGTCTCGCGCAGTATAGGGTGGCGGAGAAAAGGGCGTCAAGGGAAGCCGATGGGCACTCGGGTCATCGTCGCCCTCGATGTGCCGGACGCGGCCCTGGCCGCCAGCATCATGGACCGCCTTGCTGGGCTGGCCCGCCTCTACAAGGTGGGGAGCCAGCTGTTCACGGCGGCCGGCCCCGAGATCGTCCGGGCCGTCCGGGCGCGGGGGGCGGAGGTCTTCCTCGACCTGAAGTTTCACGACATCCCCACGACGGTAGCGGGCGCGGTCCGGAGTGCCGCCGCCCTGGACGTGGCCCTGCTCACCATCCACGCCGCGGGCGGTCGGGAGATGATGAGTGCCGCCGTCGAGGCGGCCGCGGCGGGCGGCCGGGACGGCGGGCGGCGGCCCAAGCTCCTGGCGGTGACCGTCCTCACCAGCCTCACCGCGGCGGCCGCCCGGGAGGAGGCGGGCCTAGCCCGGCCCCTTCCGGAACAGGTCTTGCACCTCGCCCGCCTGGCGAAGGCGGCCGGCCTTGAGGGCGCCGTGGCCTCCCCGCAGGAGGTCCGGGCGCTCCGGGAGGCCCTGGGGAAGAGCTTCCTGCTGGTTACCCCCGGCATCCGCCCCAACTGGGCGGGCCGGGACGACCAGGCGCGGGTCCTGGCGCCGCGGGAGGCCCTCGATGCCGGAGCCGACTACCTCGTGGTGGGACGGCCGATCGTGGCCGCCCCGGACCCCCGGGCAGCCCTCGATCGCCTCCTGGCGGAGTGCGGCTCCTGATACCCAGACGAAAGGAGGAGATCATGCAGCTCCTGTGGCGGACAACACTCGCCCTGCTCCTGGTCGGGCTGCTCATGAGCCCGGCCCTAGCCCAGCAGGCACCACCCAAGCCCCCTGCGGCCCCGGCCGCGCCGGCTCCCCCGGCTCAGGCGCCCGCCCTCTCGGTGGCGCGGGACGCCGTGGCGGCCAGCGTCAAGGACCGGGAGCCGCAGGATACGGCGACGGTCTTCGCTCCGACCACCAATACGGTCTATTACTTCACGGAAGTCCACGGGGCACAGACCCCCACGACCATTACTCACCGATGGTCCTATAAGGACCAGGTCACGGCCGAGGTGAAGCTCCCGGTTGAGGGTTCGCCCTGGCGGACCTGGAGCAGCAAGGCGATGCTGCCCGAGTGGACCGGGACCTGGAAGGTGGAGGCCGTGACCGAGGCGGGCCAGGTCCTCGCAAGCAAGACCTTCACCATCCAGTGAGCCAGCGGACGCCCCGGGGCCCGCGGCCCTCACCCCATGGATCTCTTTGCCCGCGAGACGAGGCCCGGCCCCGCCCGGACGGCCCCCCTGGCCGACCGGATGCGCCCCCGGAGCCTCGCTGAGTTTGTTGGACAGCCGCACCTCCTGGGGGAGGGGAAGCTGCTCCGCGTGGCGCTGGCCCGCGGCAGCCTCCCCTCCCTGATCCTCTGGGGACCACCCGGCTCCGGGAAAACCACCCTCGCCTTCCTGATCGCCGAGGCCCTGAAGGTTCCCATACTCCCCTTCTCCGCCGTCACGGCCGGGATCAAGGAGATCAAAACCGTCCTGGCCGAGGCGGACCGGGAGCGGCGCGCCGGGGGCGGGCGGGTGATCCTCTTCGTGGATGAGATCCACCGGTTCAACAAGGCGCAGCAGGACGCCTTCCTCCCCCACGTCGAGCGGGGAAGCATCCTCCTCATTGGGGCGACCACCGAGAACCCCTCCTTCGAGGTGGTGGCCCCCCTCCTCTCCCGGGCCCGGGTCCTGACGCTCACGCCCCTCTCAGAGGAAGATCTGCGGGCCGTCATCGCCCGAGCCCTGGCGGACCCGGAGCGGGGGCTCGGGGCCCTCCCCCTCACCCTGGAGGAGGCGGCTCTGCGGCACCTGGCGAGGCAGGCATCCGGGGACGCCCGGGCCGCCCTGAACATGCTGGAGGTGGCGGCCGGCCTCCTGGGCGCGGGGGGCGGGACCATCACGCTTGCCGTTGCCGAGGAGGCGGCCCAGCGGCGCGCCCTCCTCTATGACAAGGCAGGGGAGGAGCACTTCAACCTCATCTCCGCCCTCCACAAGAGCCTCCGAGGGAGCGACCCGGACGCCGGCCTCTACTGGCTGGCCCGAATGCTGGCCGCCGGGGAGGACCCCCTCTACGTTGCGCGGCGCCTGGTTCGCTTCGCCTCCGAGGACATCGGCACGGCCGACCCCCAGGCGTTGGCCGTGGCCGTTGCGGCCAAGGAGGCGTACCACTTTCTGGGGTCGCCCGAGGGAGAGCTGGCGCTGGCCGAGTGCGTCTGCTACCTGGCCACCGCCCCGAAGAGCAACGCGGTGTACCGCGCCTATCGCGCGGCCGTGGAGGATGTCCGGACGGCCCCCGCGGCCCCGGTCCCGATGCACCTGCGCAACCCCGTGACGCCCCTCGTGGGCGCGCTGGGCTACGGGAAGGACTACCGCTACCCCCACGACGCCCCGGACGCCCTCGTCCCCCAGCAGTACCTGCCGGACCCGCTGGTGGGGCACCGCTACTACCGGCCCTCGGACCGGGGCTTCGAGGCGGAGATCCGGCGGCGCCTCGCGGCGTGGCGGGAGGCGCTCGCCCGACGCGCCGGAGGCGCCAGC
Organism: Candidatus Methylomirabilota bacterium; assembly: GCA_022614955.1. Classification (GTDB taxonomy): domain Bacteria; phylum Methylomirabilota; class Methylomirabilia; order Methylomirabilales; family JACPAU01; genus JACPAU01. The sequence continues at coordinate 301 of JAKEHP010000270.1, read as the reverse complement.
GGCGAGGCAGCGGCAGGGGAGACGGCAGCCGAGAGGACGGCAGAGGAGACCGGGGAGCCGCCGGCGCAGGTTCAGGATTGAGTCGGTGGAGATGCGGCGGCGCTCTTCCTTTCCTCGGCAAGAAGAGTCCCGCGGTTCTTGAAGAACCCGTGGAGGCGTGCCCGCTGCGGCTCGGCAGGACTCGCCGAGTCTGACCTGGACCCTGTTGTAGCTCAGTCAATATCTCAGTGTAACTGCTCAATGAGAATCTCAGGCCTGCGACACGGCGCGGCACTGTAGCGACGTCGGCGGAAACTCTGTT
>JAKEHP010000269.1 GCA_022614955.1 Candidatus Methylomirabilota bacterium | reverse complement strand
TGATCCACGCCGCCCTGGGCGACCGTGACAGTGCCTTCCTCTGGCTCGACCGGTCGGTGGCCGAGCGGGCCCACTGGCTGGTCTGGCTGAACCGGGACCTCCGCTGGCAGCCGCTGCGAGCCGACCCGCGATTCTCCGAATTGGTGCGCCGGGTGGGACTTCCGCCGTGAGCTCTCCGGGTCGGTGTCGCGGAGGGGTCGTCTCCCTCCTGGTCCTCGCATGCAGCGGCGCCCCGGTCGGTGCCCAGGACTCGCCGGTGGAGGTCGGCGCGCTGGCCCCCGACTTCGCCCTGAAGCGGCTGGACGGTGGAGGGGTCCGCATTGCAGAGCTGAAGGGCCGGCCGGTCCTCATCAACTTCTGGGCTACCTGGTGCGCTCCCTGCAGAACCGAGATGCCGGCGCTGGTCTCGCTCTGGAACTCCCAACGAGAGACCGGGCTGGAGGTGCTCGCCGTGAACCTCACGGATCAGGAACGGCGTCGAGACGTCGCCCGATTCGTCAGCGAGTTTCGGATCCCCTTTTCGATCTTGCTGGACGAGCGGGGGCGGGTACGGGAGCGGTACGGGCTCGTCACCCTCCCCACGACGGTTTTCGTGGACCCGGCGGGCATGGTCCGCGCCATCCATCGGGGACCCCTCACGGAGGACGCTCTCGCACGGGGCCTGGAGGCCATTGACTTGGCGCCGGAGCCTCCGATCACGGCTGAATCACGTGGGAATCACGTGGGCGACTCACCCTGGTAGCGACCGAGGGGCACCTCAGGGCTCCGGGCAAGACCGGAGATGCCGCCCGGGGAAATCCACTCTCACCGGGAGGCATCATGCCCGCCTGCCAGCGCAACGGTTGGCTCCGCCGCCTGCTCGCGGGTATCGGCGTCGGAATCGGGGTCCTGGTCTTCCCCCGGGAGGCTGCGGGCCAGGGCTGAATGCCCGTGCGCTTCACGTCCCCCAGTCTGGGCGGACAGCGGGAAACCTTCTTCGGCGCCGGGGAATGGCAGGTGGGCGTTGCCTACCGCCGGCTCTACGCTGACCAGTGGTTCGTCGGCACGGAAGTGGATGAGTCGGCTGCACCTTTCGGCCGGCCACTCTACCTCGACATCAACACGCTCGATCTCAGCCTGGTCTACGGGGTGACCAATCGGGCGAGCCTGACGCTCACCCTCCCATTCTCCTACGGGACTCACTCGCGCTTC
>JAKEHP010000268.1 GCA_022614955.1 Candidatus Methylomirabilota bacterium | reverse complement strand
GTCCGGGTCGTGGGGATCTCCCGCAGGAGCAGCCAGGCGAGGAGGATCACGAAGGCCGGCGTGGTGGTGGTGAGGAGCGCCCCCTCAGCCGCCGTGGCCAGATCGGTCCCCACGAACTGGGTGACGATGGTGGTGCAGACGACCAACCCAAGACGGATGAAGCGGCCCCGGTCCTCGGACCCGTAGCCGGCCCGCCCGGTCCGCCGGACGAGGAGCCAGCAGGCGAGTCCCCCCAGGGCCATCCGCGCGAGGCCCATCGTGACCGGGGGCAGCTCGGCGAAGGACCATTTGCTGACGACGTACATGCCGCCCCAGATGGCGGCGGCCAGCAGGGGGAAGAGGGCGTGGATGGAGAAGGCGCGGGCGACCGTGGGGGAGGCCGTGGCGGGGGCCCGGATCGTCATGGCCGCCCATGATAGGCAGGGGGCGACCGGTTGGCAAAGGAAATGTCAGCGGCTCAGCCCCCGGGGGGCAGGGCATAGGGGCGCCGGAGGCTCCAGCCCTCCCGGGCCGTCGGGGCGGTCTCCCGCGGGTCTCGCCCCGCAACGAGATCTTCCAGGATGGCCAGGTAGGTCTCCACCGGGACCGCCCCGGGAAGGGCCCAGCGGTCGTTAAAGACGACGGTCGGCGTACGCTCGACGCCACGGGCTCGGGTTGCCTCGGCCGCGGCCAGCACGACTCGGTCACACTCCCCCGACTCCAGGTCCGCCTCGAAATGCCCCAGGTCCAGGGCCAGGTCGTGCGCCAGATCCAGCAGGACCTCCCGGTGCGATACGTCGCGGCACTCGATGAAATGCACCTCCTGGGCGCGGTCGAAGTAGGTCTCGTGGGTCAACCTTCCCCCCTGCCGCTCCGCCGCCTTCACGGCCGCCAGCACCGGGAGGGATGCCGGGTAAGGGAAGTTCCGGCTGGCCATCAGGGGCGCGTTAATCCGATCCCCTCCTGGCTCCCGGGCCGCCGCCGCCCACTCCCCGAGGATCTCCGCCTTCGCCCGCTCCGCGCTCCCGAAGCGCTGGATGTAGTCCTCCGGGCTGAGGACTAGGGGGAAGACCCGCCCCTCCATGTGGATCCGGTCCCCCACCTGCTGCTTCAGCGCCTTCAGCCGACCGGCTGCGAGGAAGGACCAGCATCAGAGGACATCGTGGTAGACCGTGAGCGTCACAGCTTTCCCCATGCGCCCTCCCTGGCGGCCGGGTGCCCGGCTGCGCCTCCGCGCCACGGATACCAAAAGGCGACGGGCCGCCCGTTGCGGCAGGCGGCCCTTTTGACGGGGAGGATCCAGGAGGCGGAAGGCCGCCGCCGTACCGGTAGGCTACCGGCGCGCCCGCGGCGAGTCAAGGGTGGAGCCAGCACGGTCACCCTGGATTCCCTGCTTGCGCGCCCTGCGGCTTCTGTGGTGAGATTGCCTTTGGCATACCTGCTCTGGGCTCCGGTCACCCTCAGTCGGATGGCTGCCTGGGGTCCCTTCGGGACAGTTGACCGCCGGCCTCGAGCCGATCGGAAGGAGACGGACATGGAGGCCCATCGGGAGATTATTCGCTGCAGGAACTTCATCGCCGGGAAGTGGGAATCTGACGGCGAGCGGGAGATCCGCCGTGTCAATCCCGCCGACACCAGGGATCTGGTGGCGATCGCTCCCGATTCATCCGCCGCCACCGCCCGCCGTGCCATCGAGGGGGCAAGCCGGGCGGCGGACGGATGGCGTCGGATGATCCCCCCCGAGCGAGGGAAGCTGATCCTCCGGGCCGCCCAGCGCCTGGAGGCCGCGCGGGAGGAGGTCGCCCGGCTCCTCACCCGAGAGGAGGGGAAGATCATCAGCGAGTCCCGGGCGGAGGTGACGCGGGCCATTGACATCATGGAATACGCTGCGGGGATGGGCCGTCGCCTGGGCGGGCAGACGCTCCCGGCGGAGGTGCCGGGGGTGTTCTGCTATACCGTGCGACAGCCGATCGGCCCCGTCGCCGCCATCAGTCCCTGGAACTTTCCGGTCGCCATCCCGTGCTGGAAGATCGCCCCGGCCCTCGTCTGCGGGAACCCCGTCATCTTCAAGCCCTCCCCCCTCACCCCGGCCACTGCCGCCAGGGTGGTCGAGATCTTCCTCGAGGCCGGCCTGCCGCCCGAGGTGCTGAGCCTGGTCCACGGGGGCTCCGAGGTGGGGACGGAGCTGGTCAATCACCCGCTGATCGCGGGGATCTCGTTCACAGGCTCAACCAAGGTGGGCATGACGATCCACGCGGCCGCGGCCAGGCGGCTCGCCAAGACCCAGCTCGAGATGGGGGGCAAGAACCCCCAGGTTGTCCTGAGGGATGCGGACCTCAAAAGCGCGGTGGCGTGCTGCATCACCGCGGCCTTCGGCTCGACCGGCCAGCGCTGCACCGCCACGAGTCGCGCCATCGTCGAGGCGGGCGTGGCCGAGGAGTTCACCGGGATGCTCGTGGAGCGAACCAGGGCCATCCGGGTGGGGCCGGGGGACCGCCCCGACGTCGAGATGGGGCCCCTGGTGGATGAGGTCCGCCTTCGGGATGTGCGGGGCTTCGTGGCCCGTGCGGCCGAGCAGGGCGCGAGGGTGCTTACCGGCGGCGCGGAGCCACAGGGGGTCGGGACCGGCTACTACTACGAGCCTACCGTCGTGGGGGGGGTCCGGCCCGGGGATGAGCTGGCCCGTGAGGAAGTCTTCGGGCCGGTCCTGAGCGTGATCGAGGCTCCCGATCTGGAGGGGGCGCTCCGCGTCGCCAATGGCGTGGAGTACGGCCTGTGCGCCGCCATCTTCACCCGGGATATCAGTCGGGCCTTTGCGTTCATTGACAGGATCGAGGCCGGGATGATTCACGTCAACCGGCCCGGGCTGGGGGGCTTCTCCCACTTCCCGTTCGGGGGTCTGAAGCATTCGAGCTACGGGGCCAGGGAGGTCGGGGAGGACACCGTGAACTTCTACACCGACATCAAGAGCGTCTACATCAACCAGGCGTGACGTGCCT
>JAKEHP010000031.1 GCA_022614955.1 Candidatus Methylomirabilota bacterium | reverse complement strand
CTCGGCCTTCTTGGCGGGCTCGGCCTTCTTGGCGGGCTCGGGCTTCTTCGCCGCCTCCGCCTTCGGGGGGGCGGCGCCCTTCTTCGCCGGCTCCTTCGCCCCCTCCTCCCCCTCCGGCTCCTCGGCCTCCGCCTTGCGGCCCACCAGCTCCGGCTCGGCCGGCACCTCCGGCGCCACCGGCTCCTCCGCCTCCACCCGCGGCACCGACACCATGGCGACCACCTGCCCAGGGTCGGTCTCCACCACGACCCCCTCGGGGATCTTCAGGTCCGTGACGTGAAGCGCATCCCCGAGGTCAAGGGCGCTCACGTCCAGGATGATCCGCTCCGGGATGGCGGCCGGGAGGCACTTCACCTCCAGCTCCCAGAGCGCGTGCTCGAGGACCCCTCCCTTGGTGGTGACCCCCACGGGCGTCCCGGTCAGCTCCACCGGCACCTTCACCGCGATCACCCGGGTCATCGAGATCGCCAGGAAGTCCGCGTGCAGCGGCATGCCCCGCACCGGGTCGGTCTGGAGTTCCTTTACGAGGACCTTCCGGGTCTGGACCCCGCCATCACCCTTCACCTGCAAATTGATGATGACGTTCTCCCCCGCTTCCAGGGCGCCCTGGAGCGCCCTGGGGCTGACGCTGAGCAACAGGAATTCCCCCTCCCCGTACAGCACAGCGGGGATGCGGTCCGCGCGGCGCAGCCGCTTGGCCGCCGCCTTCTTCCGCTCCGTTCGCTGCTCGGCTATCAGGTCCACGAACTCCATGGTGTCCCCCTACACGAAGAGGCTGCTGACCGACGCTTCCTTGTGGATCCGGTCGATGGCCTCCCCCAGCAGGGGGGCCACCGAGAGGACCGTGATCTTCTTGGAGGAGCGGCGCTCATCCAGGGGGATGGTGTTGGTCACCACCACCTCCTCAATCCCGGAGGTGTCAATCCGCTCCACCGCTGGCCCCGAGAGGACCGGATGGGTGCAGGAGGCGTGGATGCGGCGCGCCCCCGCCTCCTGCAGGGCGGAGACGGCCTGGGTGATGGTCCCGGCGGTGTCAATCATGTCGTCCACCAGGATCACGTTCTTGCCGGCCACCTCCCCCACGATGTGCATCACCGTGGCCTCATTGAGCCCAATCCGGCGCTTGTCAATGAAGGCCAGGGAGGTCCCCAGCCGCTTGGCGAAGGCCCGGGCCCGCTCCACCCCGCCGGCGTCCGGGGACACCACCACCGCATCCTTCCACTGCCGATCCTGGAAGTACCGGAGGAGGACCGGGGCGGCGAAGAGGTGGTCCACCGGGATGTTGAAGAACCCCTGGATCTGGCCGACGTGCAGGTCCATGGTCAGGAGCCGGTGCGCCCCCGCCGCCGTGATGAGGTCCGCCACCAGCTTGGCCGAGATGGGGACGCGGGGCTGGACCTTCCGGTCCTGGCGGGCATAGCCGTAGTAGGGGAGGACGGCGGTGATCCGCTGGGCCGACGCCCGCTTCAGGGCATCCAGCATGACGAGGAGCTCCATCAGGGTCTGGTTCACCGGCGGGCAGGTGGGCTGGATGACGAAGACATCGGCCCCCCGCACGTTCTCGTAGATCTGGACGAAGATCTCCCCGTCGGAGAACTGGGAGACCTCCGCCTGCCCCAGGCGCATCCCCAGGTAGTCGACGATCTCCTGCGCCAGCTGCCGATTGGCGTTCCCCGTGAAGAGGATCAGTCGGCTCACCCTCGCCCCCTCCGCGCCACCGCCAGGCGCTCCCCCCCGCCCGCAGCCGCCTGGCTGGGGCGGGAGGATTCGAACCTCCAGATACGGGATCCAAAGTCCCGCGCCTTACCGTTTGGCCACGCCCCACCGCGCTCCGGGACGGATGCCAGCCCGGGCCCTCCGGGCGCTCCTGCCGGTCATAATGAAAGCAGCGGGCCGTGAATCGCCCGCCGTCCCCGGGGCCCTCGTCCACCGATCCTTCCCGCCCCTCTTCTGAAGCGGTGCGCTCATTATAGCCCCCGGGGGGGCAAAGACAAGGGAATTATCCGACCAGGGCGGCGGCGCGGATGGGGTTCTCGCGGAGCGTCCGGCAGACCCAGGCCTGCCCCCCCTCCGCCTTCAGGGCCGCGCTCCAGGCCCGCGCCGCCGCCCGCTCCGGTGCGAATCCGAAGAGCGCCGCCCCAGTGCCGGTGAGCCCAACCGGGGCGGCCCCCAGAGCCGCCAGACGGGCCTTCAGGGCGGCCAGGTCGGGGCGGACCGGGAAGACCACTTCCTCCAGCCGATTGAAGGCCATGCTGAGCAACGCCTCGGTGTGGCCCGCCGCCGCCGTCCAGATCGGATCCGGGACCCGGCGCTTCCCGGACGGAAGCCGCCCGTAGGCCCAGGCGGTGGAGACCGGCTCGCCCGCCAAGGCCACGACCAGCCAGCGGGGGCTGGGCGGCGGGAGGTCGGCCACCTGCTCGCCCCGCCCGGTGATGAGGGCCGTTCCCCGTGAGAAGAAAAAGGGGACGTCTGAGCCCAGCCCGGCGGCGAGCTCGAGGAGCTGCTCGCGCATGAGAGGCCGCCCCGTCATGGCGTTCAGAGCGGCGAGGACCGCCGCCGCATCGCTCGAGCCCCCGCCAAGGCCTCCCCCGACCGGGATCCGCTTCCGGAGCGTGATGGCTGCCCCCCCGGGGCGACCCCAGGTCCCGAAGAACGCCTCGGCCGCCCGGAAGGCCAGGTTCTCGGGTCCCGGGGGGACGACGGGGGGGCGGACCGCGAGGAGGATGCCGCGCTTGCGGGGGGCCACCGTCACCGTATCGCAGAGGTCCACCAGCGTGAGGACGCTCCAGAGGTCGTGGTAGCCGTCGGCGCGGCGCCCGAGGACCTCCAGAATGATGTTGATCTTGGCGGGGGCGGAGACGGTCCGGGCCTGCATGGGCTACGGGCGGTCAGGCCGGTCCACGTCCACGATGCTCACCCCGGCGTCGTTCGGAGGGGCCAGAGAGAAGAGGCCGGGGGGCAACGGGGCATTGAGCTCCAAGGCCTGAAAGGCGACCGCCACCTCCACCCCGTCCGGCAGGTGCCAGAGAGTCAGGGCCCGGGCCACCGGGACGCCGTTCAACGCCTCGGCCGATCCGAACCGGAAGCGCAGAAGCGGCCGTCCCCCCTCATGCAGCTCCCCCTCCTGCAGGAGGAAGGTGTCCGGGGCGAACCGGAGGGCCTGGGCGGCCCCGTCCCCCTCGCTGATGAGGGTCAGGGCCGGGGTCCCTGGTGCCTCGAGGACGGCGACGCGCCGGGGATCCACGCGCAGCGGGGGGAGCCCCAGGAGGAGCCGGGTGAGGGTGGTGGGGGCGACGGGGAGGCCCGCCAGGCGCCCCAGGTTCTCCGGGGTGGCCCGGCCGCGCAGGAACTGGCGGGCGAACGGGAGGTGGACCGCCACCGCTTCCCCGTCCGAGGCAAGGATCATGGTGGGGAGGCCGGTCCACTCGTACTGCTCCAGGCGCAACCGGCCGCCGACCTCCAGGGCGAAGGCCTCCCGGAAGCGCCGCCGCTGCCCGAGGGCGCTGACTGTGACCGTGGCCGTGCCCCGCAGGGTGCGGACGGCGGCCTCCCGCTCGGCCAGGCCGTGCAGGAGCGCCGCGCGCAGGGCGGCTCCCGCGGGGGGACCCTCGATGCCGGGGAGCGTGGGGACGGCGCAGCCGGCGACCAGGGTGGTAAGGAGAAGGGCAGGGAAAGCACCGAGGCGGCGGCTCATGAGGCGCCGCGGCTGACGAGGCCGCGGGCCCGCTCCAGGCGCTTCTGGATCGCCTCGTTGCCGCCATCCAGGCTGAGGGCCCGCTCCCACTGCTCGATGGCCTCCCGGACCAGCCCCTTGTCAAAGTAGACCTGCCCCAGGTGGTCCCGGATGGTGGGATCGTCCTTCTCGCCGTGCTGGACCGCCTTCAGCAACTCGCGCAGCGCCTCGTCCAGGCGGCCCTGCTTGTAGTAGGCCCATCCCAGGGAGTCCAGGAACGCGCTGTTGTCCGGCTCCAGGGTGAGCGCTTCCTGGATCAGCCGGACCGACTCCTCCAGGTTGATCCCCTCCTCGGCGAACATGTAGCCCAGGTAGTTGTAGGCGTCGGCGTGCTTCGAGTCCAGGTGGAGCGTCCGGCGGAAGGCCACCTCCGCCTCTTTGAGCTGCCGGTTCCGCTCGTAGGCGGCCCCGAGCTGGTAGAAGTAGCCGGCGTTGTCCGGACGCAACGCCGCCGCCTCCTTCAGGTGGAGGATGGCCTGCGGGAAGTCCTTCCGGCGCATCTGGGTCACGCCCAGGAGGTAGAGGACCTGGGGGTCCCCGGGCTTCACGATGAGGGCCTTGGCGAAGGCGTCGGCGGCCTCTTTCAGCCGCTCAAGCTGGCCCAGGACGTAGCCGGTGTGGATCAGGACCTCGGCGTAGTTGCGGGCCGACTCCGGAATCTGCGTGAGCTCGGCCAGCGCCTCGTCGTACCGCTTCATCTCCTCGTAGGTCACGGCCAGATAGTAGCGGGCGTCCCGGTGTCCGGGGTCCTGGCGCAGCGCCTCCTGGAAGACCCCCACGGCCTCGGTGAAGAGCTTCTGCTCGAAGAGGAGGAGGCCCACCCGCGTGCGGATGTTCAGGTCCCGGGGGTGCTCCGCCTGGAGGCGGCGGTATAGCTCCAGCGCCACCCGCGTGTTGCCGCTGCGGACCTCGGCCTGGGCCAATCGTTCCACGAACTCCCGGTTATTGGGGTCATCCTCCAGCGCCTGCCGATAGACGCCCTTGGCCTCCTCCCACTCCCCCACCGTCTCGTGGGCGAAGCCCAGGGCGGCGGCGGCGGGGTCGAACCCCGGCTCGATGCGCAGGGCCTCCCGCAGAATGGCGATCGCCTCCCGCGGCTGGCGCATCTCGAGGTAGACCCGTCCCAGGCTGTAGCGGGCCATGGTGGAGGCCGGGTCCAGCCGGATCGCCTCCCGGTACGCCCCCACCGCCTGGGGGAAGCTCTTACTCTCGGCATACAGGTTGCCGAGCTGCAGATAGATCTCGGCCCGGCCCGGCTCCAGGCGCAAGACTTCCCGGAAGTGGTGCTCGGCTTGCTTCGTGTTGCGCAGACCGAGGTAGGCGCTGGCCAGGAGGAGGTGGGCCCGGACGCTCCTGGGATTCCCCCGGAGGACCTCCTCCGCCTGCCGGATGGCCTCCGCGAAGGCGCCGCGCCGCATCTGGAGGCCCCCCAGACTCAGGCGGAGGTACGGGGAGGTGGGGTCGTAGCGGAGGGCCGCCTGGATCTCGGCAATCGCGGTCTCCAGGTCCCCCCGCTGCTCGGCCAGGGCGCCGAGGCTGAAGTGGTAGTAGGCCCGGGGATCGGTGGGGCGGTCCTCGAGCCGGACCAACTCTGCCCGCCCCCAGACATCCGCGGCCGGGATCGCCGGCCGGGACGCCCGCGTCAGCACGCCGCCGGGCCCGCAGGCCGCGAGCCCAAGAGCTACCAACGCCAGAAGAGGAGCCAAATGGCGCATCAGGTCAGACCTCCCCCCGCGGGGTGAAACGCCCGTATATGTTGCCGGGTTTCGGGGAGGGAGTCAACGCCCTTCTGGAGCCGCGGCCAACGCCGCGTCCAGCGCCTTCCAGAGGGCCGCTTCCCCCTCCCCCGTCAGCGCGGAGAAGGGGAGCAGAAGCCCCGGGTCCTGGAGGCCGAGGCGGGCCGCGGCCTCTCCCAGATGGGCCCCCCGCTGCCCCCGGGGGACCTTGTCAATCTTCGTGAGAACCAGGAGGTGGGCGATCCGTTCCTCAGCGAGCCACGCGCGCGTGGCCACATCGTGGGCCTGCGGGGGATGCCGTGCGTCCAGGAGGAGGACCACGCCGCGGAGCGTCGGCCGCGTTGTGAGATACTCTTCGATCATCGGCCCCCAGGTCTCTCGAACCCGGCCGGGGACGGCCGCGTAGCCGTAGCCCGGCAGGTCCACGAAGTAGAACCAGTCGTTCACCAGGAAGAAGTTCAGAACCCGGGTCCGGCCGGGCGTGCGGCTCACCCGGGCGAGCTTGCGCCGGCCGAGCAGGCGGTTGATGAGGGAGGACTTCCCCACGTTGGAGCGGCCGGCGAAGGCCACCTCCGGCAGTGCCCGCTTCGGATACTGAGCCGGGGAGGTGGCGCTCCCGGCGAAGGTCACGGAGGTGACGCGCATGGCCTTTTCTCGCTTGACCCTCTGCCTCGCACTGTGGTACCGACCACGACGATGGCCACGCAGATTGCGGTCCTGAAGGGGGACGGCATCGGGCCCGAGGTCGTGGGCCAGGCCCTCCTGGTCTTCCAGGCCGCCGCGGCGCGCTACAGCCTCGAGCTCATCTTCCGCGAGGCTCTGCTCGGCGGAGCGGCCGTAGATGCCACCGGCGACCCCCTGCCGGAGGAGACCCTCGCCCTCTGCCGGCAAAGCCGCGCCATCCTCCTCGGCGCCGTCGGCGGGCCGAAGTGGGACCGGCTGCCGGCGGCGCGGCGGCCCGAGCGGGGGATCCTGCGACTTCGCGCTTCCCTGGGCCTCTACGCCAACCTCCGGCCGGCGCGCCTCTCGCCTGCGCTCGTGGAGGCCTCCACCCTGAAGCGGGAGGTGGTGGAGGGGACGGACCTGGTGGTGATCCGCGAGCTGACCGGGGGACTCTACTTCGGCACCCCGCGGGGGATCGAGCGGGTCCCGGACGGCGAGCGGGCCGTAGACACCCTCACCTACACGACGGCGGAGATCGCCCGGATCGCGCGGGTCGCCTTCGAGGTGGCGGCCGCCCGCCGGCAGAAGGTCACCTCGGTGGACAAGGCCAATGTCCTCGCCTCGTCCGAGCTGTGGCGCCGGGTGGTGGAGGAAGTCCACCGGGATTTCCCCGGCATCGCCCTGGAGCACATGTACGTGGATGCCTGCGCCATGCAGCTCATCCGGACCCCGCGCGCCTTCGACGTGATCCTGACGGAGAACATGTTCGGCGACATCCTGAGCGACGAGGCGGCGATGCTGACCGGCTCCATCGGGACGCTCCCCTCGGCCAGCCTGGGGGCCGGGACCGCGCTGTACGAGCCGATCCATGGGACGGCGCCGGATCTCGCCGGCAAGGACGTAGCGAACCCTATCGGCGCCATCCTCTCCGCCGCGCTCTGCTGCCGCTACTCGCTCGGCCGCGAGGACGCCGCGGCCGCCATCGAGCAAGCCGTGGAGCGGGCGCTCGCCTCCGGGCTCCGGACGGCCGATCTGGCCCGCCCCGGAGAGCCGACCATCGGCACGGCCGAGATGGGCCGCCGCATCGCCGAGTCGGTGGCCGCCGCCTGAGCCCGGTCCGGGGCCGCTACGGGTACAGGCCTCGGAGGCGCTTCGCGTCGGCGGCGCGGCGCAGGTCCACGCCGCGTGCCTCGGCCACCGCCCATAGGCTTGACCGGTTCCGACCGCCGTGGTACAGAAGTGCCTTCGCGCGATCCCCCTGACCTCAGACGCGAGGAGGTGCCATGGCGACCCGGAAGAAGCGCGCGACACGGCGGCGGCCCGGCCGGGCCGAAGCGTTGGCGGCCCGGATTCGGCGCGACCGGGGCTACACGTACGCAGAGTGGGAGATGGCCAGCCGGCTCGACCCCGCGTTCATGGAAGCCTACAACGGCCTCTACCGGCGCTCCCTCGGGATGAGCCACGCGCTCCCCCTCAAGTACCGGGAGCTGGTGGCGAGCGCGCTCATCGCCTTCCGAGGCAAGGAGTCCTCCCTCCTCGGGCTGCCGCTAGAGGCGGGCCCAGGCGTCCACCAGCGTCCGCTTGGACCCGGCGATGACCGCCTCCGAGGACTCGCCCGGCTGGGGCCTGACCTCGAAGGCCACGAGGGGCCGCTTTCCCTTCCCCAGGTAGCCGATGGCGAACAGCTCCTTCAGGAAGGCGACGAGCTGGGGAACATCGTTTTCCCCCCCCGACAGCCCGAAGCGGGGGTGCTGGTCCCCGTAGGCTGGGTGGCCGGCTTTCAGGACGCAGTTGCCGATGTGAATGTGGGCGATCTGGCCCTTCGCGGCGGCGAAGGCCTGCTTCGGGGTCTCGTGCTGAAGCGGCAGGTGGCTCAGGTCCAGGAGGAGGCCGAAGTCCTTGTGCCGCTTCCGGACCGCCCGGGAGACTTTGGCCCCATCCCGGCTCGGGCCGATGAGGCACTTCTTGTCAATGTCGAAGTCGAAGATCTCCAGCAGGAACTGAAGCCCCCTGGCGGCGCAGGCATCCCCGATCTCCAGGAGGGAGTCGACCAGCCGCTGCATCGCCTCCTCGCGCCGGTCCCGGACGTTCGGCCCCGAGAGCACCGCGAACGCGGTCGCCCCTAACGTCGCCGCCTCGTCCACGCAGGCCTTCATCCGCTCCACCGCCCGCTTCCGCTCGGCGGCATCGAGGCTGTTCAGGTTCAGCCTCTCCGTCAGGAGGACCGGCTGGGCCCCGTAGCCGACCTGGACGTGGCTCTGGGCGCACAGCTTGGCGACCGCCTCCCGGGCCGCGGGGTCCTTCACCTGGGTGACCTCGATCGCGCCGAAGAAGTCGTCCTCCAGGATGCGGCGGACGGTCTCCACCACCGGTCCCTCCCCCCGCAGGCACTCGGGGTACGCCATGAAATGCACGATGCCGACCTTCATCGCGGCGTGCAGCGCGTCCCGCATGACCCCCTCCATTCTCCGCCGACTGCTGCCGTCCGCCGGCCCGCTCGGTCCTAGCGGCGGGCGGCCGTCGGGGCGGCTGCTGTCGCCCCCTGGTAGCCCAGCTCCTGCGAGAGGACCCGTCCCTCCTCCAGGAGGAGGAGAATGAGCTGCTCCTGCTTCGCCTCTGTCAGACGCACCGTCGGCGCGGAGATCCCCAGCGCTGCCACCACCAGGCCCGAGTGGTCCCGGAGCGGGACCGCCAGGCAGGAGGCCCCCTCCTCGCACTCCTCCCGGTCCACCGCGTAGCCCTGGGCCACCACCCGCTGCAGCTCCCGGCGCAAACCGTCCATCTCTGTGACGGTGTTGCGAGTGAGGGGCGCGAGGGTGAGTCCGCCCAGCACCTCCTCCCGGTCCTCGGGCGGCAACCAGGCCAGGAGAACCTTCCCCACCGCGGTGCAGTAGAGCGGCGCCCGGTGCCCGATGCGGGAGAAGAACCGGAGACTCTGGGCGCTCTCCGCCTTGTCCAGGTACACTGCTTCCCCCTGGTCCATCATCACCAGATTCGCCGTCTCCCCCATCGTCTGGGCCAGACGCTCAAGGGCGGGGTGGACCACCCGCCGCAGGTCCATCTGCTCCAGGTACGCCTGCCCCAAGACGAAGCCCCGGAGGCCCAGGGCGTATTTGCCGGTCTCCGGATTCTGCCTCACGTACCCGCGGCTGATGAGGGTCGCCAGCAGGCGGTGGACCGTGCTCACGTGCAGGCGGACCCGCTTGCTGAGATCGGCGATCCCGAT
>JAKEHP010000267.1 GCA_022614955.1 Candidatus Methylomirabilota bacterium | reverse complement strand
TGTGGCCATGGCCGCCTGGTCGAGGTCCTCGAGGGATTCCCGTTCAAACACTATCACGGCATTGATGTGTCCTCGGAGGCGATCCGGCGCGGGGAACGGCGTAGAACCAGGAAGGCGACCTTTGAGGTCGCGGATTTTGACGCATGGAACCCCCCCCAACGGTTCGACGTGATCATCTTCTGCGAGTCCCTCAATTACGCCCGGCATCCCGCCTCCACGGTGTTACGCTACGCGCGTGCCCTGGAGAGGAGCGGAGCGATCATCGTGTCCTTGTATCGGTATCGGAAGCCCGGAGGAATCGTGGGGCGAACGTGGAAGAATATCGAAGCGCATTTCGGGATCGCGGACTCGACCACCGTGACGAATCACACAGGGCAGACCTGGGACATCAAGCTGTTTCGGCAAGAGCCGGAAGGGGCGCTGAGGCGCGGGACACCCGTCAGGGGAGGAGACGGTCCCGCGGGAAGAGATCCCGGAGCAGGAGGGCGAGAAACAGGTTCCCAGCCACCCGCAGCCGCCCGGCGTCGAAGAGGGCCCGGGCCTTCACGGCGCCCGTGATCACCGCCACGCAGTCGGTGGCGCTCAGGGTCAGGATGACGCTCGGGGCCTGGTGGCGCCCCTCCCCCACGGTGCAGGTGCCGTCCCGGAGGGCCAGGAAGTACTCCCCACCTCCCTCCCCCGTGAGGTCGAACTGGACGACGCCCTCCACGCCGACGGCGGCCCCCGGATCCAGGGCCGTCGGCAGGCGGGCGAGCAGGGCTCGGAGGTCCGCCGGCTCATCTCGCGCCCGCATGGAATCCTCACCCACCATGCTCCGCTCCTCCTCTACGCGCCCCCACCTCGGACGGGCCGGTGACCGAGGGCTATCCTAGGGTGCTCCGGCCGCGTCTCCAACCGAAATCGCGGCCCGGGGCATTCCCTTTTCACCGCGCCTGCGCGAGAATGGGCGGGGGGAGGGCATGCGCGCTACCTTTGTCCGTCTTTCGGGAGGCCGGCGGGGCGCCGAGGAGATCTTCGACCAGGACCGGGTCAGCATCGGGAGCGCCCCCGACGACGACCTCCGCTTCGACTCGGCCTCGGATCCCGCCGTGGCCCCGCACCACGCGGAGGCGCGCGTCGAGGGGGGCGAGGTGCTCCTGGCCGACCGGGGGAGCGGGCGCGGTCTCTTCGTCAATGGGGAGCCCGTCAGCGAGATCATCCTCCGGGACGGGGACTTGGTGGAGGTGGGGGAAGGGGGGCCGAAACTCCGGTTCCTCCGGGCCCCGGAGGATGTCGCCACTGCCAAGCCGCTCCGGACCCTCGTGGCCGAGTCGCGGGTCCTGGTCCGGGTGGGCCAACGGGGCCGGCTCGGAAGCGCCACCGCCTTCATCCGGCACCTCGCGCTCGCCGTGGCCCGCGAGGCCTCTCCCCGTTCCCGGCTCGCCTTCGTCCTCGCCCTCCTCCTCCTGGTGCTCTTCCTCGTCGGAGTCCCGATCCTCGTGGTGGGGTGGCAGTGGCAGCTCCGGCAGGCCAGGACTGTCATCGCGAATCTCTCGGCCCAGCTCCGAGAGGAGCGGCTGTCCCGTGGGGGGCTCCAGCAGCGGGTGGACGCCGCACGGCGGGCAGTGGAGGAGCAGCAGGAGACCCTCGCCTCCAGTCTGGAGGGCCTCCGGCGGGAGCGGGACCGGCTGGGCGCTGACCTGGTCGAGACCGAGGGCCGGCTCCAACGCCTGGAGGCGTCCCAGAGCGCCGGTGAGCGGCTCATTGCCCGCCTCGCGGGCGGGGTAGCCCTCCTCCAGGTCCTGGTGGGGTTCGAGGATGAAGGCGGCCGGCGACTGCGCTACAGCCTCGGCCCGGAGGGCAAGCCCCTCCTCGGCCCCGGGGGGGACCCTGCCGTCACGGTGGAGGGGGAAGGGCCCCCGGCCACGCGCCACTTCGTCGGGACCGGCTTTCTGGTCCGGGCCGACGGGCACCTGCTCACCAGTCGGCACGTGGTCGAGCCCTGGCGGGGGGCCGAGGAGTCCTTCGCCCCCTTCCGCGCAGCCGGCTTCCACCCCGTCGCGCTTCTGCGCCGGGCCTACTTCCCCGGGGTCCCCAGCCCATTCCCCCTCACCATTGTCCGCCTTTCCGAGGAGGCCGACCTGGCGGTCCTGAAGCTTGAGCCGGGGAAAGCCCGCCTGCCGGTCCTGGAGCTGGACCGGGCGGGCCAGGATGCCGCCCCGGGCAGGTCCGTCCTCGTCCTGGGCTACCCGACCGGTCTGGAGGCTATTATGGCGAAGGCCCCGCCTAAGGTGCTTGACCAGGTCATGGCGCTGGAGCTCAGCGACCTGGTCCAGGTGGTGGAGGCGTTGGCTGCCCGCCGCCTGGTCCGGCCGGCCGCCACCCGGGGCTTCCTCGGCGATGTTCTCCCCCACGAGATAACCTTCGACGCCCAGACCACCATCGGCGGCAGCGGAGGCCCGGTCGTCGCCATGACCGGCCGGGTGGTGGGGGTCTCGTACGCGGTCCTCCGCCAGTTCGGCGGGTCCAACTTCGCCGTTCCGGTCCGCCTCGCTCTTCCCCTCCTCCGGGGCTCCTGAACCCTCCCAATCCCCCTGGTTATTCGCGTAAGTGGTTGTGTGGAATGGAATTTGCACCCCTCCCGGGTCACCTTCCATCGGCCGGGTTGGCAAGCCGGAGAAAGGGGAGGGAGTGGCCATTCGGGTGGTGTGCCGGACAGATTCCGGACGGCAGCGCGATCACAACGAGGACAACTTCCTGGCAGACCCGGAGGCTGGCCTGTTCGCCGTCGCGGACGGCATGGGAGGGCACGAGGCCGGGGAGGTGGCGAGCGCGATGGCTCTCGCGACCCTTCGGGAGGCCCTGGCTCCCCGAGGCCGGTCCCCCGCGGCTCTCCGGACGCCGGCCCTTGAGGTGTTGGCCGAGGGGGTTCGGGGTGCAAACCGCCAGGTCTTCGAAGTCGGGCGGCACCGGCCGGTGGAGGCCCGGATGGGGACCACCCTGGTCACCACCCTCATCCGGGATGGGGAGGCGGTGTTTGCCTCGGTCGGGGACAGCCGGATCTACCGGGTTCGGGACGGGACGCTGGACCAGCTCTCGCGCGACCATTCGCTGGTCGGGGAGCTGGTGGCACGGGGGGAGATGACCCAGGAGGAGGCCCGCCACTCCCCGCATAAGCATGTCATCACGCGTGCCCTCGGGATGGAGCCGGCCGTGGAGGTGGACGCGTGGAGCGAAGCCCTGAAGCCCGGAGACCTCTTCCTCCTCTGCTCCGACGGCCTCACCGATGAGGTGACCGACCCCGAGATCCTCGATACCCTCCTGGCCGGCGGCCCCGATCTGGAGGCCGCCTGCCAGGCGCTGATTGACCTGGCGAACCGGCGCGGAGGGCGGGACAATATTACCGCCCTCCTGATCCAGTACGAGGCCGCCCCGGCTTCTACGTAAGCGGCCCCGGCCAAGGAGGTCCCATGTCGGTCCCGCGCTTCCCGGCCAGTGGCAAACCCGTCGCCCCCCCCGGCGCCCGCTACGACGCATTCGACGATGTGTACCGGAGCCTGCTCGGGTCGGGGCAGGCTGCGACCGGCTACTTCGCCTTGGCGCTGGGGGACGAGAGCCGACATCTGTTCGTCCTGGGAGGTCTCCCGTACGGGGCCGGGCGGGCGCAGGGGAGCCGCCTGGGGAGCACCCCCATCGGCGACTTCTTTGCCGCCTACGCTGCGCATCCCACCGCCCCGCTCCTCTTCTGTCCGGCCGACGCCTCCCTGATTCACGGACTCCGGGTCCTCTTCGGGAGCCGCCCTTCGGTCCAGGTGACCAGCGACCTGGTGGATGTGCAGGAGGTCCTGGAACGGCTGGCCGCCCGTAAGGTGAGCACCGTCCTGGTCCTCCGGGAGGGGGAGCGGGTCCACGTGGCGCTCTGCCCCGACGGTCGCCCGGCTCGGAATTACTTTGTGCCGGACGGGGCCGAGCTTCCTAACGAACAAGATCCCCAGGATGCCCTCCTGGCCTTTGTCTACACCAGGCAGGGCGGGCAGCCCATGGCCCTGGATGTGTACGAGGGTCTGGAGGTTCCCCCCGCGGCGGACGCCTGCCTCGGGAGCCCGGCCCCGGGACGGCGCTGGACGCACCACTACCGCCCCGCCCCCACCATCCCGGCGGTCCCGGCGGCCTCCCCCGCCGCCGCCCCGATGCCGCAGGCCGAGGTTGCCGTGACGCTGGGGGACCGGGTCCTCCAGACGGTCGCGGTCAGCAAGCCTCGGTTCACCATCGGCCGCTCCCCCGGGAGCGATCTGGTCATTGAGAACGCCGGCGTCTCGCGCCTGCACGCCGTCATCCGGTTCGAGGGGGGGCGGTTTTGCCTGGAGGACCACCAGAGCGCCAACGGCACCTTCCTCAACCGGCAACGGGTCAGCGCCCAGGAGCTGAACGACGGGGACGAGATCGGCATCGTGAAGCACCGCCTCGTCTTCCGGTGCAAGGCGGCGCGCGTCCCCGGGACCACCACGCTGACCGGCCTGACCCCCCAGGTCACGGTTCACGTGCGCCGCGGCGACCTGGAGCGCCTCCTGGGCGCCCGGCCGTCCTCCGCGGGCACCGGGGGGCGACTCCTCGTCCCGGGGCGGGAGCCGATCCCGCTGGCCGGGGAACCGGTGACCATCGGGAGCGGGAAGGAGGCAACGGTGCGGGTCCCGGGCCTCCTGGTCAAGCGACTCCACGCCCGGATCACCCGCGAGCCGGATGGGCGGTTCCGCCTGACTCACCTGGGGGGACTCACTCCGACCCGGGTGAACGGGGATCGGGTGGGGGAGCATCTCCT
>JAKEHP010000266.1 GCA_022614955.1 Candidatus Methylomirabilota bacterium | reverse complement strand
GACTTCCGCCTCCTGCCCGCCGGGGACTTCGCCGCCCTCCGGCAGGTGCACTGGACGCAATGAGGCGGTTCCTCCTGCGCCGGCTCCTGCTCCTCCTCCCCATCCTGTGGGGGGTCGCGACGGGCGTCTTCCTGCTCATCCACCTGATCCCCGGCGACCCTGTGGAGATCATGCTGGGGGAGACGGCCCTGCCGGCAGCGAAGGCCGCCCTGCGGTCCCGGCTGCGGCTGGATCTGCCGCTGCTCACCCAGTACGGCCTATTCCTGGGCGGCCTGGCGCGGGGGGACCTGGGGAGCTCCTTCGTCACCCAGGAAGGAGTGACGGGCGTTATTTTTCGGACGCTCCCCGCTACCATGGAGCTTGCGGCCGCTGGCTTGGCCGTCGCCCTGCTCCTGGCCCTCCCCCTCGGGACAGTCGCCGCCGTGTTCGCCGGCCGCCTGGCCGATCGGGTCTCCATGGGGGCGGCCCTGGTCGGCCTGTCCGTCCCCAACTTCGTCCTGGGCCCGCTGCTCATCCTGGCGTTCGCCATCGGGACCGGCACCTTCCCGGTCTCGGGCCGCGAGGGGGCCGCTGCAGTCGTCCTGCCGGCCATCACCCTCGGGCTGGCCCTGGCCGGCATCCTCTCCCGGATGACGCGGGCCAGTCTCCTGGAGGTCCTGACGCGAGAGTTCGTGACGGCGGCCCGGGCTCGGGGCCTCCCGGAGCGCCGGGTGCTTTTGCGCCACGCCCTGCGCAACGCCGCCATCCCCATCCTGACGGTGCTCGGGCTCCAGGCGGGCGCGCTCCTCTCCGGCGCCATCATCACCGAGACGATCTTCTCCTGGCCCGGGCTCGGGCGGCTGACCCTCCAGGCGATCCAGGCGCGCGACTTCCCGCTGGTCCAGGGATGCGTGCTCACCATCGCTGGGATCTACGTCCTGGTCCATCTGGCGACCGATTGCCTGTACGCCTGGGCGGACCCGCGGATCCGCTACGATGCGTAGGCGCGGGCTGATCGTTGGCACCGCTGCGGCCGTCGCGCTCCTGGCCGGAGCCGCCCTCTTCGCGCCGGTCCTGGCCCCCGCCTCGCCAGCTGAGCAGGTCCTGCGGGAGGGGCTCCAGGGCCCGACTCGGGCCCACCCCTTCGGCCAGGACCGTCTCGGCCGGGATGTCCTGAGCAGGGTCCTGTTCGGGGGCCGCGTCTCCCTCGCGGTGGCGGTCGTGGCGGTGGGGATCTCTCTCACGGTGGGTGTCCTGATCGGAGCCGCGGCCGGCGCCTGCGGCGGCTGGGTGGACGAGGCGGCGATGCGAGCCGTGGACATCCTGCAGGCCTTTCCCGGCATTCTCCTCGCCATCGCCCTCGCCGCCATCCTTGGGCCGAGCCTCACGAACGTGATCCTGGCCCTGTCCGCCATCGGCTGGGTCGGCTACGCCCGGCTCGCGCGGGGGCAGATCCTGGTGGTCCGGGAAGCCGAGTTCGTGGCGGCGGCCACGGCGCTCGGGGCGGGACCGGGCCGCCTCCTCTTCTGCCACCTCCTCCCCAACGTCCTGGGACCCATCATTGTGGAGGCCACCTTCGGGCTGGCCGGGGCCGTGGTGGCCGAGGCCTCCCTTTCCTTCCTCGGCCTGGGCGCGCAGCCCCCCACCCCCTCCTGGGGGGCGATGCTGAACGAGGGCCGGCAGTACCTGCTGGTAGCCCCGCACCTCACCCTTTTCCCCGGCCTCTGCGTTTCGGCCACGGTTCTCGCCTTCAACTTCCTGGGGGACGGCCTCCGGGACCTCCTGGACCCACGGCGGCAATGAGCAGGGGAACGGCCTCCCTCGGCGACCTCTTCTTCCTTGGCTTCGAGGGGACGGCGCCGGACGCGGCCCTCCGGGAGTGGTTCGAGGCGATCCGCCCGGGAGGCGTGGTCCTCTTCGCGCGCAACATCGTCGCGCCGGAGCAGGTGGCGGACCTTACGGCGGCGCTTCAGCGGTGGCGGGGGGAGAGTCCCCTTCTCGTGGCTGTGGATCAGGAGGGGGGGCGTGTCGCCCGCTTCGGCCCTCCCTTCACGGTCTTTCCGGGCAACGGCGCCCTCGGGCGGGCGGGGGACATCGCGCTGGCGGAGCGGGTGGGCGGCGTCCTGGGAACGGAGCTGCGGGCCGTCGGGGTGACGCTGAACCTCGCCCCCGTCCTGGACCTCAGAGTCGGCCCCGCGAACCCCGTCCTCGGGGAGCGGTGCCTGGGGGAAGATCCGGCGTCGGTGGGGGCCTTGGGGGCCGCCCTCATCCGAGGCATGCAGGGAGCGGGGGTAGCGGCGGCCGCCAAGCACTTTCCCGGGCACGGCGGGACAGCCGTGGACTCCCACGAGGGGTTGCCGGTCGTCGCGGCGGAGGCCGCGTGGATCACCGGGACGGCCCTCGCCCCGTTCCGCGGAGCGGTCGCGGCAGAGGTCGGGGGCATCATGACGGCCCACGTCTGCTGCCCGGCCCTTGACCGGGACCTCCCGGCCACCCTCTCCCCCCGGATCCTGGGGCTCCTCCGGCAGGACCTTCGCTTCGGCGGGGTCGCCATCTCCGATGACCTGCTGATGGGTGCCATCGTCAGAACCTGGCCCGTGGAGGAGGCGGCGGTCCTGGCGCTTGGGGCGGGGGTTGACGCCGTCCTTCTCTCTGGTGATCCCGCCGCCCAGGCCCGGGCGCTCGCCGCAGTCGAGGCGGCCGTCACCGCCGGCCGCCTCCCGGCGGCGCGCCTGGCCGAGGCGGCGGCGCGCCTCACGGCCCTTCGCCGCCGCGTCGGTCCCCCACGCCCCCTCGCCCCCGGGCCGCTGCGGACGCTCCTGGGATGCCCCGCGCATCAGTCGGTTGCATCCGCGCTGAGGCCCTGGGCGGCCTAGCGGTTCTTGGCATTTGCCCGGGCTTTCCATATAATGGCCATGCGCTGCAGCCTTCTGCGCCCCGGCGCCCTAACCAGCCATGGCCAAGCTCCGCAAGCGGCCCCGCCCGCGTCTCCGCAAGCCGGTGGCCAAGCCAACCCGGGTGCACGTCCCCAAGACCGCCTACAGCCGGCGGCGGGCGAAGGCGGCCACCCGATCTGCGGCCGCCGAGGAGATAGAGCCGGGCGGGGAGGAGACGACCGGCAGGAGGAGGTGATTCTCGGCTTGACTTCCCATCGGCCTGACGCTCCTGCACCGCAGTCGGTCCCGGAGATCTCCCGCGACGAAATCCATGCCCGCCTGGGCGATCCGTCCCTGCTTCTCCTCAATGTGCTGCCGCGCGCGGCGTTCGCGGCGGGTCACATCCCGGGGTCCCTCAGCCTCCCGGTCCCGGAGATCCCGGAGCGGGCCCGCGAGGTCCTCTCGGACGGGGCTCGCGAGGTCGCCGTCTACTGCGCGGGCCCCACGTGACCGTTGGGCGAGCAGGCCGTCGGCCTGCTGCAAGCCCTCGGCTACGAGCGGCTGCGGCTGTACGCGGGAGGGATGGCCGACTGGACGGAGCACCGCGGGCCGGTCGAGGGTACACCGGTCGCCGAGGTCCTTCCCGCTGGCCGGACGCGTCCGGCTCAGGCCCCGGAGGCGTCCCGCCGCAAGGGATGGATCGCCCCGATCGAGGCCCTGGGCGACCGCCCGATGGGGTACCTCCTCTTGCTCTGGGTGTGGATGGTCGTCGGGTTCGGCCTCATCTACTGGGTCGCCGGGGCCTGGCAGGGGTACGGCCTGCGGGCTGGTGAGGCGTTCGTGCAGGCGACCTGGGAAGGGCTCGTGACTGCTCTCTACTTCAGTTTCGTTACGGCCCTCTCCATCGGCTACGGCGATGTCGTCCCGGTGGGGCCGGTGCGCCTCCTGGCGATCGTGGAAGGTGCCGCCGCGTTGCTCATCTTCGGGATCGTGATCTCGAAATTGGTGTCGCGGCACCAGGAAGAGCTGACCGAGGAGATTCACCGCATCACCTTCGAAGATCGCCTCGGCCGGGTCCGGACGAACCTGCACCTGGTGCTGTCCGAGTTCCAGGCGATTGCGGGGATGGGTGGCGAGCCGGGTGCGCGTCGAGAGCGAATTCTCAGCAGGGTCGAGAGCGCGGCCGTGGTCTTCGCGGGAGAGCTCCAGACGGTCCACGACCTCCTGTATCGCCCGCAACAGACCCCCGACGAACAGGTCCTGGAGTCCATTCTCGCGAATCTGTGCGCCGTCCTCCGGGAACTCAATGACCTGCTCGCCTCCCTGGCGGAGGCCCCCAAGGGGTCGCCCACGCTCCGGCGCACGCTGCGGTCCACGGCTGCCCTCGCCAACGAGATCTGCGGCGAATGCGTGCCGCGAGCGTATGCTCCTGGCCTCAAGGCGTGGATGGATCAGATCCAGGGACTGGCCCGCCAGATCGCCTGACGGGGAGAGGAACATCGCCGGCCGCACCTTCCGGCAGGACCTGTACCCCGGGCGGCCGTGATCACGGCGGATCTCGCGCCGCTTCGGGGGGCCGGAGCCGAAAGAGGGCTGCTGCGGGCGGACAAACGCTCTTCGGGCGTTGCTCAAAGGGGAAGAGGATCGGGGGCGGGATTCTCTGTGGCTCGCCAACGCCCTCTCGGCGCTGTACCCAAGGGAGAGCAAGGAGGAACGGCTCCTCAACGCGATGCTTCTGGCCGTGCCGATATAAAGGGACTCAGTGAAGCCCGATCCGGTGGTACACTATGCGATCAGCCCGCACGCGACGTTCGAGATGAAACAACGCGGCTTGAGCGAAGAAACGGTTCGGGCCGTTCTGAGCGCGCCGGAGCAGCGGCTGGAGGTCCGACCTGGCCGGATGGTGCTGCAGTCACGGCTCGCCATGGATGTCCCGCAGAGGATCTACCTCGTGCGAGTCTTTGTAGACATGGACCGCCAGCCCCCGGAGGTCGTGACGGTCTACCGCACGAGCAAGGTTTCGAAGTACTGGGGAGAATACCGATGAAAGTCACCTACGATCCACGGACAGACACGCTCAGCGTCATCCTGAGAGAAAACGCGCGGGTCGCGGAGAGCGACGAGGACAAACCGGGGATCGTTCTGGACTACGACGAAGAGGGCAATCTCGTGTCCCTGGAGATCCTCGACGCCTCGAAGCGGGTGACAGAGACCCGCAAGATCGAGTTCCAGACGAGGGAATAGCACCGCTCTTTCGAGCAAGTGCTCCTGGAAGGCAGGTGGGGCGAGGCGGGACCGGGGGACTTAGCGGCGGGCGCGCTTCGCCGCGGCCTCGACGAGGGCGCGGAACAGGCTGAGCTGGGCCGCATCGGCGGGGGCGAGGCGCTCCGGGTGCCACTGGACGGCCAGGGCGAAGGGGTCTTCGGCCCTCTCCATTCCCTCCAGGACGCCGTCGGGGGCCTGGGCGGCCGGGCGGAATCCCGGCGCCATCCGCCGGATCACCTGGTGGTGCGTGGAGGTGACGGCCGCCTCCTCCAGGCCTAGGATCTCCCGCAGGCGGGTCCCGGGTAGGATCCGCACCGGATGGATGCGCCGCGCCCGATCCTCTTTCACGCCCGTGTGGTGGCGTTCCGTCTCCGAACGGTAGGCGAGATCCTGGTAGAGGGTGCCGCCGCAGGCCACGTTCAGCACCTGCATCCCCCGGCAGATGCCCAGGACCGGGAGCTCCCGCGCCAGGGCGGCCCGCGTGAGCCCGATCTCGAACCGGTCCCGGGTCTCGTCAATCGGGCCGCACTTCTCCTGGACTGCCTCCCCGTAGAAGGACGGGTGTACGTCCTCCCCCCCGGTGAGGAGCAGACCATCCAGCGTTCCCACGAGGTCCGCCACCAGGTCCGGCTCCGCGGCGATGGGCAGGATGAGGGGAAGGCCCCCGGCGGCGCTGATCGCGCGGGTGTAGTTGTCCCGGATGAACTCCCACTGCTCCTGGCCGTCGTGGTGATGCCAGGCGGTGACCCCGATCCGGGGGCGCATCACGTGTCCCTCCGCGCTGGCCGCCGCGCCCGCATCCCCGTGGTTCTTCCCCCTTCTACCGCCACCTGCTCGGGCCCGCCGGGGCAGCCGCTCGGGTCCTAGCCTCCCGGAGTTGCGCATCGCGGATGCTACAGCGCCGATGAAGCCCCAGTCAAGGGGAACGTCGTCAACGGGTGGACCGCCGGCCGCTGCGAGGAGGGCAGATGGCCCTCACGGGCCGCACGAAAGGCGCGGCGGCAGAGGGCGGCGTAGAAAGCGGTGGGACCGGCAGCGGAGGACGCCCTCAAGCAGGCGATCCTGCTCGCCAACGCCGCCGCCGCGCTCGCCTACAGGCGCACCGTCGCGCGGGAGGCCCTCCCCGACCGCGCCCATGTCGAGGCCTTCCTGCGCTCCTTGCGCCGGGGGGGCTGACGGTCTCAGTCGTCGTCGTCGGCCTTGATTTGTCCCCGAATCTCGCCTCCAGTGAAGTTGCCGGCAACGTCGCCGGCACCTGCTGAATGCACGTTGACGTAAGCCACGCCAGCGCGGATCGCTTTGACAAACTCAGCGAACTGGCCGGGGGCGATGCCCTGTGGCACCGCTAGGCCCGTCATGTTCGCGGCTCTCAAGGTCCCAGTCACTGTCCCCGATTGAGGGCAGAAAGGTGCAAGGTTGGTGGGGTCACGATTAAACTCAGTCTGGCAGAGAAACACGACGATGGCTCCATTGACACCCCGCTGGCCCACATGGATGTGGGCTTGGCGGACCGCCCCCTCGAGACCGGAATAGCTTAGTTCATACGCAATGCTGTCGTTATTGATTTCCCCTCGGAATCGCCCGCTTGCCACGGTGGACACGGCCGGGACCTCCTCGACCCCCCGCAACCTGGCCTTTATTTCGTCATCCGCCACGGCCAGCGGGGGGGCGCTGAGAAGGGCGAGCAGAACTAGGACTGCCATGAGTGCGGTGATCATGAGTTGCTTCATCTTGCCTCCTCCTTTGGGTGAGAGATGAACCCAGACACCTCCAGGAGAGCCGCCCGCTCCGCGGCGCCCCCCGGCTGGGGGGCCCGATCCACTGCGAAGCCCCGGCTCTGTCCAGACGATGCGAGCAACGACTTTGATAGAGAAAACCTCGGAGAGGGCTATTTAGTTCCCGGCCCCGGGTGACCGATTCCTGGAGAGGTGGCGAACCCTCGCCAGGGCCGTCTTCACCGTTTCGGGGGTGAGGTGACCGTAGGCGAGCGCCTCGCGGATGGCGGGGACGACCCGCTAGGTCGCGCTCCGGTCCTGGGCGAGGGAGGTGTGGAGGAGGAGGAGGAGGTCAACCCCGGCGCGGGGGGCCAGGACCGAGGCTTCCTCGATCCTGGAGCGAGGCAGCATCCCTTGCATCAAGAGGTCGTCGCAGACCACGAGCCTAAAAACCCAACTCGTCGCGAAGGAGCCCGGTAGGGGTCCTCGTAGGAGGTTTCGTCCTTCACCCGGTCCGGGTCGAAGAGGGTGAGCTCGGCCGCCGCCCCGGAGATCCGGCGATGCCAGGACGTGACCCCGATCCG
>JAKEHP010000030.1 GCA_022614955.1 Candidatus Methylomirabilota bacterium | reverse complement strand
CCACCAGATCACCGACCTTCAGGTTCTTCACCGGCACCCCCCGCTTGATGAGCCGGCTCTGGAGGATGTCGAGGAGGGCGTCCATCCGGAACTCGTCGTCTGCGGCGAGGTGGAGTTCCGCCTTGCCCCGGTCCAGCTCGATGGTGCAGTGGGTGCCCTTGAAGTCGTACCGCTGGGCCACCTCCTTGCGGGCCTGGTTGACCGCGTTGTCGACCTCCTGGAGGTCTGCGCCGGTAGACACGTCGAACGAGGCGTTGCTGGCCATAGCGGGCGCTGCTGGGTTGCGGGCGGAGTGGACGGGTAACCGACCGGAAGGATTACCCGGTCGGCGGGCGGCGAGCAAGCCGCCCGGGAGCGGCGCGCGCTGCTTGACACTCCCCCTCACGGGGTATAGCGTAGCCCCATGGAAGCCTGCCGCGTCGCGTGCACTTGCGGTTGTTGTCCCGCCTGCACCTGTCCCCCGGAGGGGTGGACGGAGCGATCGGCACGCGTCCCGGAGAAACCGCCAGCGTAGCTTTCTCCACCGTCATCGAGCCGAGGCCCGGACCACCCAGGTGATCCGGGCCTTTTTGCACGTCCCGACCCCGCAGCCCAGCAAGGAGAACCCATGTCTACCATTGACGAGCTGGTTCAGGCCAACGAGGGGTACGCCCGAACCTTCGACAAAGGCCACCTTCCGCTGCCCCCGGCCCGGCAGGCGGCCGTGCTCACCTGCATGGATGCCCGTATCATCCCCTCCCGCGCGCTCGGCCTGGAGGAGGGCGATGCCCACGTGATCCGGAACGCGGGCGGCCGGGCCCGCGACGCCCTCCGCTCGCTCATCATCTCCCAGCGACTCCTGGGCACCAAGGAGGTCGCCGTCATCCACCACACCGATTGCGGGATGCTGACGTTCTCCAACCGCGATCTGCGGGAGAAGGTACGCGAGGACCTCGGCAGCGACACCGGCGAGTTCGACTTTCTCCCGTTCCAGGACCTGGAGGAGAGCGTCCGGGAGGACATCGAGTTCCTCCAGGCGACCCAGCTGCTGAACCCCGACACCCTGATCCGCGGATTCGTCTACGACGTGAGATCGGGAAGGCTCAAGGAAGTCCAGGTT
>JAKEHP010000265.1 GCA_022614955.1 Candidatus Methylomirabilota bacterium | reverse complement strand
CTCGCGCGTCTCGGCCCGGACCTCCCCCCAGATGAAGGAGGCCTGGGCAAGGGCGACGAGGTTCTCCACGCCGGGGTCGGCCGCCACCGCCTGCTCCAGCCTCTCCCGGATCGCATCGAGGCGCGGGGGGTCCTCGTGGTAGCGCGTGTGAAAGGCGCGCAGCTCCGCGACCCAGGGCGACTCGCCCGCCGGCGCCGCGCCGGCCGAAAGGAGCAACGCGGCCAGGAGGAGCCCCGCCAGGGCGACGCTCCGGGCCCCCCTCTGCGTTCTCACCCGACTGGCAGCTCCCCGACCCATGTCCCTCTCCCGCGCCCGATCCAGGGCGCCTCGCCGCCCCGTCCCGTCCGGTGCCCCGCCGTGCGCGGTGCGGCGCCCGGCTGCCGCTACCGTTTCTCGGGGAGCGCGCGGACAGGGCGCGGGCCACCCTGCCCTGCCAGCCGGAGACCCGGGAGGGCAGGGGAGGTTCCCAGCGCCAGGCGGATCAGGCGGTGGACGGCGTCGCGCGACACGCTCGGCCCCGGGACGCCGCACCGGTCCAGGATCCGGCGCGCATTCGTGTCTTGGAACCGGACATCCCCCTCCAGGTATTCGCGGTAGCCCGCGAGCAGGCGCGCGACGGCGCGCTCGAGCGGCGACGGGTCCGTGAGCGGAGCGCGGCGGGCATCCACTAGGGTGAGGCCCCGGAGGCCGAGGCGGGCGGTGATCATGGCCAGGACCTCCTGCTGGGTCGGCGGGTCCGAGACGACCAGGTGGAAGGTCCCTCCCGCGCCGTCCGGGTGCCCCGCCAGGGCAACCGCCGCCGCAGCTACGTACTCCACCGGCACTAGATTGAAGGCCGCCCGGGGGGCCGCGGCGATCCGCAGGGGCACTTCGGCGCCCCCGGGCATCCTGGCCAGCGCCGCCGCCAGCCGGATGAACGCAAAGAGGCACTGGGAGGGGTGGCCGCCCGCCGTTTCCGGTACTGCCCCCACCACGATGCTCGGGCGCAGGATGCGGACATCCACCCCGACCGCCGCTCCCTCCAGCCGGATGGCCTCCTCGGACAGCATCTTGACCCGCTCGTAGGGATTCCGGAAGGATTGCCCGACGTCCCCCTCCCGCTCGAGGACAGTCCCGGAGCGCTTCCCGCAGACGTAGGCCGTCGAGAGGTGGGCCCAGCGGCGGAGCCGGCCCCCGGCGAGGCCCCGCAGCAGGGCCTGGGGCCCTCCGACGTGCCCCGCCACGAATGGCTCCATCGCCCCGGGGAAGAAGACGGTCTCCCCCGCACAGTGGATCACCGTCTCCACGCGGTTCCGGAGGAGACGCCAGTCCCCCTTCCCGAGGCCGAGGCCCGGATGCGTCAGGTCGGCCTCCATCGCTTGCAGCCTGCCGCCGTCGGGCGCGAGCCCCAGCGCCTCCGCCACCCGGGATCGCGCGGACGTGTCGGCGCGGCCTCGGGCCAGGACGACCACCGGCCGCCCGACGGCCAGCAGGCGCCGCGCTACGACACGGCCGATGAACCCTGTGGCCCCCGTCACGAGGACGGCGCCCGGGCACCCGGACCTCATTCCGTTGCCCCCGGGGCAAGGCCCCCTCCCGCGGCCAGCCCCGGCGCCCGGCCCGGGAGCCCCCGGGGCCACGGGCTGCCCGGGGGGGAGTCGGCCGGGCCCCGCCAGCGCTCTGCGTAGCGCTGGGTGTCACAGCGCAGCGTGTAGAGGAGCAGCAGCCAGACGATGAAGAAGAAGGTGCGCCACGGTCCCCGGGCGAGGAAGCGGCGGCCGGAGGTCCTGAGGGGCGTCCGGATCAGGACGGTGCGGCCCAGGCGCTTCAGGCGCCGGCTGAAGTCGAGATCCTCCATGAGCCGAAGATCCCGGTAGCCGCCCATCCGCCGGAACGTGGCGGCGCGGACGAAGATCCCTTGGTCCCCGTAATAGTTCCGGGTGAGCCGGTATCGCAGGCGGTTGATCGCCGTGATCGCGCGCAGGCTCCACACGGGCTCCGCGAAGGAATGCTCGAAGGCCCCGCCGACCACATCCGGGTCGGACAGAGTGTGTTCGATCAGCGCGAGGGCGTTCGCCGGCGGCACGGAGTCGGCGTGCAGGAAGAACAGGATGTCGCCGCGGGCGGCGGACGCGCCGGCGTTCAGGAGGACGGCCCGGCTGGACCCGCCAGGCCAGAGCAGCCGCGCGCGTCCGGCCACGGCGGCCTCGACGCCCGGAGGATCGCCGGTGGCACAAACGAGGACCTCGACCGCCTCTCGCGAGGACAGGCGGTCCAGGGCCGGCAGCGTTTCGCGGAGGGCCGCGGCGTCGTTGCGCGCGGGAATGACGACGGACAGGCGTGGGGTCATCGTCTGGAATGGCAGCCGCCCGGGAGGCGGAGCGGGGCTACTTGGGGGCGGCCAGAAGCCCCTGGATGGTTGCCACCAGGTCGGCCTCCTCCACCGGCCCGAAGAACCGGCGGGCGACCTCCCCCCGGGGGGAGATGACGACCGTGTACGGCATTCCCCGGAACCCGAGCGGTCGGGCGAGGGTCAGCTGCCAGTCAGCGCCGTACGGGAAACTGACCGGGTGGGCCTTCAGGAACTCGCGGGCCTTCGCCTCGGTGTCCTCGACGAAGACCCCCACGAAGGCCACGCCCTTATCCTTGAAGCGCTGGTAGACCTGCTCGAAAGCGGGAGCCTCCCGCTGGCAGAAGGGTCACCAGGAGGCCAGGAAGCGGACGACGACGACCTTGCCCTTGAGGCTCTGGAAGTCCAGGGTGCCGCCGTCGAGAAGGGGGAGCGGTGTCACCGGCAGGGCCCCTCCGGCCCTCCCCGGCGCCGCGAGGAGGACCAGCGCGAGGAGGGCCAGCGCCCCGGCCCGGCTGAAGCTGCTGCCTTTCGAAGCCCGCATGCTCATCCGTGACCTCCGCCCCCGCTCGTGAGCCGCTTCCCCGTACCCCCCATCTGCAGAGCCAGACGCTGTTTCCTTGGACTCATCAAACGCCGTTCCCGATTCGGGCTTTCCGCCATCAATCACTCTGAATTACGGCCCCCAGCGGTATCGCGGATCACACCTCCGGCCGCCCGTGCGCCCTCACCGGAAGCACCCTGGGGCATCGGACCCGCAAGAACTTCCAGCTGGACCTGTTCACGCCCGACGACGGGCACGGCGAGTCTCAGCGGGGGGACACTCCGCTGAAGCCGGTCCCGTGCCAGGATCGTGGGCCCCAGGTGCCCCCATGGTGGACGAAGGGGCGGTGGACAAACGGTACGTGCCCGAAGGGTCGATGCTTAAAGGGCCGATGGACGAACGGATGGCGATGGCCCGTGAAGAAGCCGCCGCCAACGAAAACCCCAGCCCCCGTGAAGCCCCCGTGGCCGAAGACGACGGCACCACGAAACCCTCTATGGAACGCGTGTCGACCCGAGGCCCAGGACGGGAGCGGGAGGATAAGGGCGGCAATCACAAAGGCGACTGCTACCGCAAGGCACACGTGGCGTTGCTTCATCTGACTTCCCCCCTAGGAACCGCGAGGTCTACCCCCGGCGGACTGAGTCGGCGAGTCCTCTCTGGTTGCCCGTCACCCTCACCGCGACGAGAACCCCTCGTCACGATCGACCGGCGAGTCGGCGAGCCGTCCGGAATTAGCGCAGCGCCAAATCGCCCCGATTTATAGGCTGCAACCACACGCGGTAAGTGATCCATGTTCGTCAAGCTCTCCAACGGAGGGGTAGTCGAGGTAGCCGTGAGCGTCCCCGCCGTAGAAAGTTGAGGGGTCCGGCGGGTTGAGCGGAGCCCCGATCGCGAACCGTCGTGGCATGTCGGGGTTGGCGAGAAATAGCACGCCAAAAGACACGAGGTCCGCCCTGCCCCTTGCGATCGCCTCGTGGCCTAAGGCCGCGTCATAGCCACCATTGACCATGAGTGGACCTTCGAACACCCGTCGCAGGTGCGGGGTGACACGCCCATTTTCCCGTATGTCGGCCGACAGGGGTTCGACCACATGGAGGTAAGCGAGGCCGTACTCGTTCAGCCTTCGGGCGGCGTACGTGAACGCGCGAAGAGGATCGGAGTCGCTCATGTCGTTGAAGCTGGAGGTCGGCGAAAGCCGGACGCCGACTCGGTCAGGGCCCCACGCGCCGCTCACCGCTCCCACCACCTCGAGGAGGAAGCGCGCGCGGTTCTCAAGGCTACCGCCGTAACGGTCGGTCCGGTGGTTGGTCCCGTCGCGCAGGAACTGGTCGATGAGGTAACCATTCGCGGCATGAATCTCCACGCCGTCGAACCCCGCCTCGCGGGCGTACCATGCGCCAGTGCGAAACTGGTCTATGACGCCTGCGATTTCGTCCGTTTCGAGTGCCCGCGGAGGAACAAAGGGTTGGAGCCCCTGGTAGGTGTATGCCTCGCCGCTCGGCTTGATCGCGGAGGGAGCCACCGGAAGGTCACCATCAGGTTGCAAAGACGGATGGGAAACGCGACCCACATGCCAAAGCTGGAGAAAAATCCTTCCACCGCGTAGGTGAACGGCCTGCGTGACACCCCTCCAACCCTCGACCTGCTCAGCAGTATGGATCCCGGGCGTATAGGGGTATCCAACTCCTTGAGACGAGACCTGCGTCGCTTCCGTGATAATCAGGCCAGCAGTCGCCCGTTGGGCATAGTACCCCGCATTCATGGCCTGGGGCACATTGCCGGCACCCGCCCGGCTCCGTGTCATGGGGGCCATTACGATTCGGTTCGGTAGCCGGAACGGGCCAAGATCAATGGGAGAGAAAAGACTCATTTCGGGCAGAAAGGCCTTCACGACACCCCCCTTTGGTATCTCGTTGACGGTCCGAACCTCCAGCTCCTCCCGTATTGCAGAGAGGGGTCTGCCGGCTATTTGGCCTGCAGGGAGACGCCGCCATCCTCGGCGAGCGTATCTGGTTGTCGATCGGGAAAGAAGCCGTGTTCGCGAACCTCCACGATCTCCAGGATCCGGGCCGGGCCCGTGGCCTTGGGCTTTCCCAGATTAACGTCCCGGGCGACCGTCAGACTTCCCGTCGGCTCGTACCAGACGATCTCCAACAGCTCACCCCTCAGGTTGTAAGTCTCCGCGTAACCCACCGACCGCCGGAATCGGGGATCGCTGTAGAGAAACACGACCAACTGGTCGTTGACGTTGATCAGCCGCCGTAAGACGAAGCGCTCCTTCGAAGGGACCTCCATCGGGACGACGACCCGATCTCCTCGCAGGTTGACTACGGTCGTTTGGGACCCCGCGTGCAGGGGACTCACGCTCACGGCGAGCGGAATGAGAATCGCCAAGAATAGCTCGGGTAGGCCTTTCCGCCGAAAGCGAGGGGGCTGGCTTCCGCGACGGGCCCTGACCCTTTCGACGACCGAACTGCCCAAGAGCGCGAGGCTCAGGGTTCCATACGCAATGATGAAAACCAGGATGAACATCGTATGCCAGATCGTCATGTTTCCCTCCCTTGTTCTGTAACCGGAGATGACGGACGGCAAGCCATCGCCACTGCCGGGGAGACGATCGTCGCCATCGGTTTCTCCTCCGGGTCGGTGGTCTCCTTCGACT
Organism: Candidatus Methylomirabilota bacterium; assembly: GCA_022614955.1. Classification (GTDB taxonomy): domain Bacteria; phylum Methylomirabilota; class Methylomirabilia; order Methylomirabilales; family JACPAU01; genus JACPAU01. Next base: position 1,944 of record JAKEHP010000265.1, on the reverse strand, counting down.
CCTGCTGCCTGTTTCCCGCTACGCCATTAGATGCCTTTCAATCTCAAAAGTTTCGGGGACGCATAGCTACACCCCACCTCCCCCTTCGTGGCCCTGAGGCGATCAGCCACTGGATGTCAGAGTTCATGATGTTCCGGGCCGGCCGGGGCGGGGGGAGTGGGGCGGCGGCCGTGAAGTCGGCTTGGTGGGCCCCGCGGTTTCGGGGAGCGGAAAGTGGTGGGAGCGCGAGCATCTCGCCCTGCAAGACCAGGGGAGCGCCGGCAGAAGAGGGGCGGGGCGAGGACCCGGCGGTTCCGTCGGGTTCGGCGCGGGCCTAGCGGTGGAGCCCCCACCCCCGGAACGCGGGAGTGTCCACCAGGATGGTCTGGTCGCGCCGGGGCCCCGTGGAGATGAGGGAGATGTCCACCCCGGTGAGTTCCTGGAGCCGATCGAGGTAGGCCCGGCAGGCCTTCGGGAGCTGCTCGAGCTTCAAGGCCCCGATGGTGCTCTCCTCCCAGCCCGGCTGCTCCTCGTACACCGGCGTACACTCGGCCAGGATGCCGGTCTCGTTGGGGAAGGCGCTGAGCCGGTTGCCCCTGTGCTGGTACGCGGTGCAGACCCGGATGTGGGGCAGCGTGTCCAGGACGTCCAGCTTGGTGAGGGCCAGGGTGCTGAGGCCGTTCACCCGGACCGCGTAGCGGAGCGCCAGGGCGTCCAGCCAGCCGCAGCGCCGCGGCCGCCCCGTGGTGGCCCCATACTCCTGCCCCCGGTCCCGGAGGAGCTGCCCCGTGGCGTCGGTCAGCTCGGTCGGGAACGGCCCCTCCCCCACCCGGGTCGTGTAGGCCTTCATCACCCCCACGACCCCGTCAATGTGGGTCGGCCCCACCCCGGTGCCCGTGCAGGCGCCGCCCGCCGTGGCGCTGGAGGAGGTCACGTAGGGGTAGGTCCCCAGGTCCACGTCCAGCAGGGTTCCCTGGGCCCCCTCGAACAGGATGCGCCGCCCCTCCGCGATGAACCGGTTCACCACCTCGGAGGCGTCCACGAGGAACCGTTTCACCTGCTCGAAGTGCTGCATCTGCTCCCGGAAGAGGGTGGTGGCGTCCAGGGTGTGCAGGAGGCTCTCGAGGCCCGCCTGCGCCTGCTTCTCCGCCAGGACCGCCGCGAGCCGCTCCCGGAACGCCACGGGGTCGTACAGGTCGCCGATCCGCACGCCCACCCGGGCCATCTTGTCGGCGTAGGCAGGCCCGATCCCCCGCCCGGTGGTCCCGATCTTCTGCGACCCGTGCCGCTCCCGCTCCACGTCCAGGATCTTGTGGTAGGGGAGGACCAGGTGGGCGCTCTTGCCGATGTAGAGGGTGTCCTCGACCCGGACCTTGAGCTTCCGGAGTTGCCCGATCTCGTGGGTCAGGGCCGGCAGGTCAATGACCACACCGTTCCCGAGGATGCAGATCTTCCCCATCCGGAGGATGCCGGAGGGGACCAGGTGGAGCACCACCTTCTCCTCGGCCACCACGATGGTGTGGCCGGCGTTGTTCCCGCCCTGGTAGCGAACGACGGCATCGAAGGACTCGGAGAGGATGTCCACCACCTTGCCCTTCCCCTCGTCCCCCCACTGGGTGCCGACCACGATCACGTTGGCCATGCCAGGGCTCCGCTCATGACCCGGTCACAGAACTGGGCGACCCCGTACGCGGTTTCCTTCCCCGACTGGACGTCCCGCAGGATCAGGCTGTCCTCTCGCTGCCCTCGCTCGCCCAGGATGAGGGCGTAGCGGATGCCGCAGGTGCGGGCGTAGGTGAGGGACCCCTCCAGCTCGCGGGTGATGATGTCCCGGGCCGCCGGGTAGCCCTTCGAGCGGAGGGCCCGGGCCAGGATCAGGGCCTGCTTCTTGTCCGGGTGGAAGTCAATGATTAGAAACAGCGGCCCGGCGTCCCGCGGCAGGGCATTCTCCTTCTCCAGCGCGTG
>JAKEHP010000264.1 GCA_022614955.1 Candidatus Methylomirabilota bacterium | reverse complement strand
GGATCGCCTCCTTGTGAGGAACGGTCACGTTGGCCCCCGCGAAGTTCTCCATCGCGCGGAAGGCCGCGGTGGCGGCGCCCAGCCCTTCGGGTGGGACAGCCCAGGGGAGGTAGACGTAGGGGAGGGCGAGGGCGGCGAAGGCGGCGTTGTGCATGGTGGGGGAGAGGGTGTGGGCGATGGGGCGGCCCAGGATGAAGCAGAGCCGGGTCGTCCCCGTGATCCCCATGGCGCGGGTCCCCTACCCGATCCCCTCGGAGATGGCCTCTGTAAGGCGTCGCCGGATCTCCTCCATGCGGGGCCCCTCGGGCACCTTGGAGCCGTCCCGTTCCGTGACGTAGAAGACGTCCACTGCCTGGTCCGCCTCGGTGGTGATCTTGGCGAGGCTGAGGTCCAGACCCACGTCGCTCAGGACGCTGGAGATCACGTAGAGGAGCCCCAGGCGGTCCTGGGTCCGCACGTCCAGGACCGTGTGGGTCTCGGAGACCACGTTGTCAAACTCGAGCCGGGTGGGGGGCGGAGCCGCTCCCTTGTAGGCCGGCCGCCGCAGAACCTCCCGGCGCCGGGCCAGGATCAGCTCCCGGACGTCCATCGCCTCCCGCAGGACCCGGTCCAGGTCGGTGCCGAAGCGCGCCCAGGCCGCGTGATCTCCGATGGCCGACCCCCGGCCGTCGTCCACCTGGAAGCGGCGGATCACCAGGCCGTCCGCCAGGGTGTAGATCGCGGCGCTCAGGATGTTCATGCCGTTGGCGGTCAGCGTCCCCACGATCCGGGCGAACCGCCCGGGCTTGCCGTAGGCGCAGACCGCCACCTCCGAGTGCCCCGCCATCGGGTACGCCGCCCACTGCAGGGCCGCTTCCGATCCTGACTCCACCTGCTGAATGAGACGCAGATGCTGCGCCACCCGGCCCGCCGTGGTCGTCAGGAGGTAGCGGACCGGCGCCTTGTCCAGGTGGATCTGGATGGTGGCGGCGGGGAACTCGGCCTCGAGCTCCCGGACCAGGGCGGCCCGCACCTCCGCCGCCCGTGCGGCGTCATCCACCCCCTCGGCGATCCCCCGCGTCAGGATGGTGTGGGTCTTGATATAGAGCTCCCAGAGGAGCGCCCCCTTCCACTCGGTCCAGACCTCCGGACCCACGGCCCGGATGTCCAGGTAGGTGAGGAGATAGAGCATCTGCAGGAGGGGGATCGTCTTCGCCTCCCGGGCGAACTCCAGCACCATTCGCTCGTCCGAGAGGTCCCGCCGTTGAGAGAGGTGGGCCATCACCAGGTGGTTCGCCACCAGGAACTCCACCTGGGCCACTTCCTCCTCGGGCAGCCCCATCCGCTCCAGGATCTGGACCGCGAGACGGCGACCCGTGAGCACGTGGCCGCGCCCCTCCCCCTTCCCGATGTCGTGGAGGAGGACCGCCAGCTTCAGGACCTCGGGCCGGGCAAGGTCAGCCGCGATGGTCCGGAACTCCTCCGCGTGGGTCGTCTCCGCCCGGTCGAGCCCCTCGAGCTGCTCCAGGGCGAGGAGCGTGTGCACGTCCACCGTGTACTTGTGGTAGAGGTCGTGCTGGACCAGGCAGGTGAGCTTGCCCCACTCCGGGATGTAGGCCCCCAGCACCCCGGTTTCGTGCATCTGCCGGAGGGTGCCGGCCACCCCCGTCCGCTCCCGAAGGATGGCCAGGAAGAACCCCAGGGCTCGGTTGCTGCGCCGGACCGCGTCGTCAATTCGGTGGAGGTTGGCGCGGATGAGGGCCCGCGCCCCCTGACTGAGGGCGAAGCCGGTCTGCTGCGCATACCAGAAGGCCTTCAAGAGGCGCACCGGGTCCTCGGAGAAGAGCTCCTGATGCCGGGGCAGGACGTGGATCTCCCGGCCGATCTCGGTGAACCCGTCCCCCAGGTCCCGCCCCATGAGCTGGCGGAGCCGCGCGCCCACCCGGGAGGGGGTCCCGGTGCAGCGGTCCACGACCTGGGCCGAGACCTGCTGGACGGTGCGGGCGTGCAGATAGTAGGTCTGCATGAACCGCTCCACCCCCCTGGCGGCCCCGTCGTCGCTGAACCCCAGGTGAGCCGCGGCCGGCACCTGGAGCGGGAAGAGGAGGACATCCGACCGGGTCTCCGCCAGGTAGTGGAGCTCGACCCGCGCCCGGAGCATGAAGTCCATGGCATCCTGGTAGCCGCTCACCTCCTCCCGGTCCAGGATGCCCCAGGTGGCCAGGTCGGCCAGGTCCCGGACGGGGTGCTGGGCGGCCGCCACCCAGAGGGCGGTGTGGGCGTCCCTGAGCCCCCCCACCCCCTCCTTGATGTGGGGTTCCTGCAGGTAGAGAGAGCCGCCGTACTTCTCATGGCGCGCCGCCTGCTCCGCCAGCTTGGCCCGGATGT
>JAKEHP010000263.1 GCA_022614955.1 Candidatus Methylomirabilota bacterium | reverse complement strand
GGGACGCTGGCCGTGGACAACCTCCGGAGCGAGCGCCGCCTGACCAAGGACGACCAGCGCCTGCTCATGACCCTGGGGGCGCAGGTCGCCCTGGCCATCGCCAACGCGGCCTCCTACCGGATCATCGAGGAGCTGAACCTGACTCTGGAGGCGAAGGTCCGGCAGCGGACGCAGGAGCTGGAAGCTTCCTTCGCGAAGCTCCAGGAGCTGGACCGGCTGAAGTCGGAGTTCCTTTCCAGCGTCTCGCACGAACTTCGGACTCCCCTGAACGCGATCAAGGGGTCCATTGACAACCTCCTGGACGGGGCGGCCGGGCCGGTGGCGGGGGAGCAGCGGACCGCCCTCGCCCGGGCGAAGGGGAGCGCGGACCGGCTGGTCAGGCTGGTCAACGACCTGCTGGACCTGGGGAGGATCGAGGCGGGCAAGGTGGAGCTCACCCGCCGGCCGGTCCGGCTCCGGGAGGCGGTCGCCGAGGCGCTGGACGCGGCCCGGCCCCTGGCCCAGGAGCGGCACCTCCGCCTGGAATTCACCCCCCCGGCCGAGGAGCTGGTTATCTCGGCCGACCGGGACCGCCTCCACCAGGTCCTGATGAACCTCCTGAGCAACGCCATCAAGTTCAGCCCCCCCGAGGGGCGGGTCTGGGTGGAGGTGGCCCGGGAGGGGCCCGGCCTCGCCCGCACCGATGTCTGTGACGAAGGGGAGGGGATCCCCGAAGAGGAGCAGGAGCGGATCTTCGAGAAGTTCCACCAGGTCTCCCCGGGCCCGGGCGCGAAGCGGACCGGGTCCGGCCTTGGCCTCGCCATCGCGAAGAGCCTCATCGAGCTGCAGGGAGGCCGAATCTGGGTGCGGAGCAGCCTGGGGCGGGGGAGCACGTTCTCCTTCACCCTCCCGGCCATGGCGGGAGCCTGAGGGGGCGATGCGGAGCGGGCGGGTCCTCATCGTGGACGACGACGTGGACAACCGGGAGACCCTACGGGACCGCCTCCGCCTCCTCGGGTTCGAGCCCGGCGCCGCGGGCTCGGGCCGGGAGGCGTTGGCCCAGCTCCCCGAGTTCGACCCTGCCCTCATCCTCCTGGACCTCCAGATGCCGGAGATGGGTGGCATCGAGTTCCTCCAGACGATCCGGGCCCAGGGGGTCACGACCCCCGTCATCGTGGTGACGGCCTACGGGAGCCTGGAGAACGCCGTCCAGGCGATGCGGGAGGGGGCCTACGACTTCATCACCAAGCCCTACGATCCGGCCCACCTGGAGGTGGTGATTGACCGGGCGCTGGAGCGGGAGCGGCTGCACCGGCAGACCCGCCTGCTGCAGGGGCAGATCGAGGCGCAGCATGGCCCCCTCGTGGGGGAGGCCCCGCCCGTGCGCCAGGTCCTCGCTATGGCCCGGCAGGTGGCCGACTCCTCGGCCACCGTCCTGGTGGTGGGGGAGAGCGGGACCGGCAAGGAGATGCTCGCCCGCCAGATCCACCAGTGGGGTCCCCGGCGCTCCCGCCCGTTCCTGCCCCTCAACTGCGCCGCGCTCTCCGAGACGCTGATGGAGAGCGAGCTCTTCGGTCATGTCCGGGGGGCCTTCACCGGTGCCGTCACCCACAAGAAGGGCCTCTTCGAGGAGGCCCAGGGGGGAACCCTCTTCCTGGACGAGGTGGGGGATACGCCGCCGCCGATCCAGGGCAAGCTCCTCCGGGTCCTGCAGGACCGCGAGATCCGCCCCGTGGGCAGCACGCGCAGCACCCGCATTGATGTCCGTATGATGGCGGCCACGAACCGGGATCTGGGGAAACTGGTAGCGGAGGGGAAGTTCCGGGAGGACCTCTACTTCCGCCTGAACGTGGTGAGCCTTCGTCTCCCGCCCCTTCGGGAGCGCCCGGAGGACCTGGCCCCCCTGGTGAAGCACTTCCTCCACCGCTTCGCCCGGGAGATGAAGCGGCCCGTGCCGCGGCTCACGCCCGAGGCGGAGGCTCTCCTGGTGCGGTACCACTGGCCGGGCAACGTCCGGGAGCTCCAGAACCTGATGGAGCGGGCGGTGGTCCTCACCCGGGGGGAGAAGATCGAGCCGGCGCTCCTGGCGCCGGCCCTACAGGCGCAGCCCTCGGGCGACGCCCTCCCCCTGCACCTGCCCTTCCACGATGGGGTGAAGGCGTTCAAGCGGCAAACCCTCCGCCATGCGCTCGAACGGACGGGCGGCAACCAGACCCAGGCTGCCCGCCTGCTGGGGTTGCAGCCCACGTACTTCTTCCGCCTGATGCGGACGCTGGGCCTGAAGCCGCCGAAATCAGCCTGAGCCCGTCACCTCGCCCAAGAGGCTCCTTATCCCCCGTTGGTCTTGCCCTCCGCAATTTGAGCTCTGACTCCGCAGCCTGGCCTACGCGCGGGTCTCATGGAAGTGGGTTTCTGGATAAGTTGGAGAGGAGAGAATTTTGCTAGAAAGCCTTATTTACATGATGTTATGCTTTCGTATATACAGTAAATTCTTGACAAAGAAAACCACCCTTTGGTAGCCTAGTGCATCTCATTGAACCGCCCTGTGTTATGCTCCGCCGGGCACAGCGAGGTAGGAGCAGCGGGCCGGAGCGATTCCTGGGCAGCCGAAGCTAAAAGGAGGAAGTATGACCGGCAGGCGGCTCTGGGTCTGGCTTCTGGCGGTGCTCCTGTTCG
>JAKEHP010000262.1 GCA_022614955.1 Candidatus Methylomirabilota bacterium | reverse complement strand
GGGCGGCCAGGAAGTGGACGGGCACGGGGGCGCAGGCGATGAGGAGGAGTGCGAGGCGGCCGAAGAGGTGGCGCGGGCGAATGGGGCTGACGTCATCGCCGGTCGGCCACGTCGCCGAGCCGGAGGAGGGCCATCGGGTCCACGCGGGTGGGACCGAGCCGCGCGGCCCAGTGCAGGTGCGGGCCCGTGACGCGCCCCGTGGCCCCGACCGTTCCGAGGAGCTGGCCGCGGCCGACCGGCTCTCCCGGTTCCACGGCGATGGTGTCCAGGTGGTAGTAGAGGGTGTAGAGGCCGAGGCCATGGTCCAGAACGATACTCCTCCCGGCGAAATACATCTCGCCGGCGTAGGCAACCAGGCCCCGGTTGGCGGCCAGCACGGGCGTCCCCACGGGTGCCGGGAAATCCTCTCCGGTGTGCGGGCTCCGGAGTTGTCCGTTCAACAGACGGCGGCGGCCGAAGGTTCCGGAGGGTTGGAAGGGTGGATCGAGCGGGAGGAGGAACGCCTCGGCAAAGTGGGGGGTGCCGTCCGCGTGGGCGAAGAGGGTCTCCAGCAACTCCTGCTCCTCCCGGATCCGGGGGAGATCCGCGGGATCGGGGTCCACCATCCGCGGGGGGAGGGTGAGCCGCTGGATCGGGAACGCGCCGTCACGCACCGGGACCGGGATCTCGCGGGTCACCTCTGCCTCCGCGGCGCGCCAGTGGAGCCTGATCGAGTAGATCCCGGGGAGGTGCTGCAGGTCAATTCCGACGAGCGCGCGGTAGGTACTGGCCGCGTCGAGGACGAACACGAGGGGCCGGCCGGCAAAAGTGCCGCGGAGGGTTTCGGGCGCCTCCGGAACGGTGACCCGCACCACCAGGATGTCCCCCTGGCGGGCTTCCGGGGGGGAGACCGTCACGGCGAGACCCGCCGACCCTCCCCGGGGCAGGAGGAGCAGGGCGGCAAGGGCGAGGAGGGCCGAGGAGCAGCATGCCGCTGGGCGGCGCATCGTGCGGTGAGGGAAACACACTCGGTAGGGTCTGTCAAGGCGGGCGCCCGGGCAACCCGCGGCGCCGTTGACACAGACGGGTTCCCTCCGCTATAGTCTTCCCGCTAAGAAAATCCGTTATTTAGGGAGAGCCGAAGCCAGCCATGCGCGATGGTCCCCCAGCCTGGGCCGCATCACTCGAGGCCAAGGTCGAGGCCAAGACCGGATCGGTTTTCCTCCTGCACGGGAATGTGGCCGACTACGTCCCGTTGGGGGGCGAGTTCGTCCAGCTCCGGACCTTCCTTACTCGCCGGTTCGGGAACCGGGCGCGCGTTATCTGCTACAACCGGTCGGCAGGGCTCTCCTTCCGGGACAGCACGACGGAGACCCGGTTCCGGGCTCTCGCGGGCTACGCGCCGCCCCCCCCGGAATCCCCCGACGCGATGCGGGAGCGAATTGCCCAGGCGCTGGGGGGGCCCGAGGGGACGCGCCGCCTCCCCACCGCCCCCATCCAGATTGTCCCGCTGCTGGACCGAGCGCTCCGAAGCTTCTGCCTCTCGGAGGAAAAGCAGGAGCGGGTGCTGCTCATCCTGGAGTTCGCCGAGACGCTGGCGCCGGCGGGCGAGCTGGCGGCGCTGTCGGACGAGGACCGGGGGACACTGGTGGCCCTCCTCCGCTGGGCGGAGGAGCCGCGCCTGGCCGCAGTGGGCACGGTGATCCTCCTCCTGGTGAGCGCCCTCAGCGACGTGCACCCGCGCCTGCGGGACCCGGGCTCCCGGGTGGAGGCCCTGGAGATCCCCTTGCCCGACTACAGCGAGCGTCTCACCTTCCTCCGGGCCCGGGCGGCCGGTGACGGGGGGGGCGGGGGGCTCACCGTGGAGGAGCTGGCCACCGCCTCGGCCGGCCTGTCCCGCGCCCAGCTCGAGCGCCTGCTGAAGGAGGCAACGGGTCGCGCCCGGCCCCTCACCCACGAGGAGGTGAAGGCTCGGAAGTGGGAGCTCCTCCGACAGGAGTTCCAGGGGATGCTGGAGGTTCTGGAGCCCGCGTTCGGTCTGGAGTCCATCGGAGGGCTGGAGCCGGTGAAGACCTTCTTCCGGGAGGTCATCGC
>JAKEHP010000261.1 GCA_022614955.1 Candidatus Methylomirabilota bacterium | reverse complement strand
TCGGGAGCTACCGTGGGCGTGGGGAAGATCGGGACCCTCACCGTCTTGCCGGGGTGGATCGGCGTGCCCTTGAGGGAGATCTCCATCGGGGCGAAGAGCTTGTTGCTCGTCAGGCGGATCGCGTCCACCTTGACCGCGACGGGAAAGTTGGGGTTGCGCAGCTCGAGGACGAGCGCGGCGGGGCGATAGAGGCCCGCCGGATCCGGCACCCAGATGGGGGCCTTCGGGTCGCCCTCGGCGGCGGTCTTCTCGACCTCGTCGAGCACCTTCTTGATTGCGGCCTCCGCGGCGTCCTGGGCGAGGGGGATGTTCTCCGCCCCGGCGGCGGTCACCAGCTCGGCGGCGAGGAACTCGACGCCGCCCTGCTTGAGCTGGGCCACGAGCTGCTCGAAGTTCGGGATCTCGGGCGGGACCCCGAGAGCGGTCAGACCGGTGTTGAGGGCGATCGTGGCGACGACCTGGCACTTGTCCTTCTGGGACCCGCAGAGGCTGGCGACGGCGTTGACGATGCTGCTCTTGAGGTCCTTGAAGGCGCCGGACACCCAGTCCACGAGGGCCCCGAGCGCCTCGACGAAGCCTTCCGCGGCTTCGGCGATGTCCTCCAGGATGTTGTCGTCGTCGGTCTTGCAGACGTTGCTCTTCTGGCCCTTGGCGACGATCTTGGTCTTACCGCCGGGAGCGTAGACATCCCGGGTGGCGACCCGCCAGCAGCGATAGTTCCAGTCATACCCCTGGGGTCCTTGCCAAGAGACGAGATGCACCTCGGGGAGCAGCTCCTCCGGCTTGTACGGCGTGTAGGTGACCACGACCTCGTTCGAGGGCGCGCCCGTGAGCTGGCCCCCGTACGGGTTGTCCAGGGGTACGACGCGCACGTAGAGATTCTTCGTGGCGTCCAGGTCCTTAGAGAGGTCGAGGCTGAACTCGCTGCCCGACAGGAAGCCATCCGCGAGGAGCCCGGCGGGCTTCAGCGCCAGCGTGCCGGCGAAGGACTTCGAGGCGAGCTGCCAGCGCCAGTACACCCCCTGGGGCATCACGCTCGGACCCTTCCGTCGGAAGTAGGCATCCTCCCACGGAAAGTGGAGGGACAGCTTGTCCCGCTCGACCTTCCCCCCCGCAGGCCCGACGAGGGCGACGAGCTGGGCCAACGGGGGCGGCATGTACGTCACCGCCACCACGTTCGACGGGGGACCGACGGGCAGGCCGCCCTGGAACGCCACGATGCGGACGTACAGCGTGATCGGGGGGTCCGGCGCGGGTCCGGACGACCCCGGCGTCGCCGGCTGTGGGCAGGGGATCGCAGGCAGCGACTGCCCGTCAATCACAACCTTCTGTTGCGCGCCCGGCAGGCAGGGGGGTTCGGTCGCCTTGTACCCGGTCGCGCTCCCGCCCTGGGCACCGGGAATGCCGGCTGCTCCGGCGGGAACCTGGCTCTTCACGGTTGCCTGCTGCGATCCGGCCAGGGTCGGCCCCATCAGCGGCGGGAACTTCCCAAAGTTGATCGGGAAGAACTTCGCCGAGGCCTGGCCTTTCTTCGGGATCGGCTCCTGCGCGACGAGCCCGGAGGGCGTCCCCGTGGCGCCACCGGGGAACGGCTGCGTTGCGACCTGCCAGCGCCAGTCGAGCGTGTCAGGGAGCGTCGATTCCCGGCCGAAGCCCCCCACCAGGTTCGGGCGGGAGAGGCGGCAGTCCGGCGGGACATTCTTGCCGGAGCAGTCCGTCCCCCAGAGCTTCGGGGCCGTCATGGTGGGCCCACCCGGGAGGGGCTGGAGCGTGCTCGGCGGCGTGTCCGGGCCCTGACCGAGCGGAGGCTGGAATCGAGGACTCGGCCCGCCCGGGGACTGTGGGATTGACGGGGCCGGCACCGCCCCCGGCGCCTGGCGCGTCTGGGGCCCGGGCACCATCGGGCCCGGCTGGGTTGTGAGGGGCGCCTGGGCCACGCCCCCTGGCTGGTCGCACGGCCCGCCTACGGACACGAGGGCCCGGATCTGGTTGTTGCGCTCATCGGTCTCCGGGACCCGGTTCGCATCGTCCAGGACGAGATCGAGGACGTGCTGGCCCGGGAGGAGCCCGATCACGCTTCGGAGCGTCCGGCTCTCACGGGGCTGCAGCGTCAGCCTGTCGTGGGTGCCGACCACGCTCCCATCCGCGCGGAGGCGGGCCGTGAACGGCTCAGGCGTGGGCGCGGAGCCGACGTTCGTGACCTCGTACGTGACCTCGTAGAAGCACTTGCCCCCGGCCACGCGCGCCGCCTCCCGGGGCCCGATGGCGAGCGAGCCGCCGGGACGAACCGCGCGGCCGCCGACGAGGAAGCCCTCCCGGTTCGTGAGGTCCGCGGAGCCGGTCGCGGGACCGGGGACCATGATGCCGGGAGGCTGGCTCGGCTGCGTCCGGGACTGCGCGGCGGCAGCGCCCGTCAGCGCCAAGACCGCGGCCTCCAGGACGAGCCAGCCGAGCGTCCCGCGGCGAAAGCGATCGAGCAGGGAGTTCGTCATGGTGCACCTCACATCTGGAGCGGAGTTCTCACGGCGCGCCGAAGATGACAGGCGCCGGGCGGCGGGGCGGGCCGGCCGCTCGGCCCGGCCCGCTGAGGGACGGACCTGGTCACTTCGACGCCGGGAGGTTCAGGACGCCTTCCACCTGGGTCACGAGTGGGGTCCCCGTCCGCGCCCTGAGGGGGAGGAGCGGGTGCGTGTACGACGGCACGGGCTTGGCGTGGGGGCTGACACCCTTGGCCACCAGCGCGAGCACGCAGATCCATTTCGCCGCGCCGCCGAACTTCGTCGGCCCGGAATCGAGCGAGACCGTCACGATCGCCTCCCGCTGGATCTTCCCGCCGATGGGAGGGCCGACCTCCGTCGAACCGGTCGCCATGCCTGCCTTGGAGTCCACCCGACAGCTCACCCGCGCGGCCTCCACATCCGGGTGGAGGTCGCTGAGGTTCACCGGGACCTTGAAGGTGATGTCGGCCGCCCAGGCCCCCGGCAGGGGCAGGACCATCGCCAGGAGCGCCGCCCCGACCGCGAGGGCGCGGGCACCGAAGCGGCCAAAGGAACAGGTCATCGACTCCCCTGCCTGGTCACTGGCCGATGCCGGTCATCGTGAGTTCGCCGGTGGAGATGACGAGCGGCCCCTGGCCTCCGCCCTCGCCGGTCATCCGGAGCTCCCCGGTCGCGACGATGTGGCGCCCCTCGAGGCCGCCGCCGACGCCGCTCATCGTGAGAGGGGGCGTCGAG
>JAKEHP010000260.1 GCA_022614955.1 Candidatus Methylomirabilota bacterium | reverse complement strand
GCTCCGGGGGACCCCCCGCCCCGAGGTCCCCACCCTGGTCCGGGTCCACTCCGAGTGCCTCACCGGGGATGTCTTCGGCTCGCGCCGGTGCGATTGCGGGGAACTGCTCAAGGCCTCCATGGAGGCAATCGCCGCAGAGGGGTTGGGTGTGCTCCTGTACATCCGGCAGGGGGCCAGAGGCTTGGCCCTCCTCCAGAAGATGAAGACTTATGAGCAGAAGGACAAGGGGGTTGAGCCCGAGGTGGCGCGTGGGGCGGCCGGCGGCAGGCCCGATCTCCGCGACTACGGCATCGGCGCCCAGATCCTGGTGGACCTCGGCTGCGGCCAGATCCGCCTCCTCACCAACAACCCCCGCAAGATCGTGGGTCTGGAGGGGTACGGGCTTACGGTGCTCGAGCGGGTTCCTGTGCCGATCCGGCGCCACGGGGAGGCCGAGGCAGCCTTTCCGAGCCAGACGACCCTCGGCCACCTGGCCGAAGACCTCCACGGGGAGTAGTTTCCAGGAGCGGGGGTCGCATGTCGCGCCTCGTGGGGCAGGAGTTGCCACCGCAGGTGCTGGAACAGCTCTCGGGCCGAAACCTCCGGGGCCACTTCGGCCGTGTCATCCCGGTGGTCACGGTGGATGCCGCCGGTTTCCCCCACCCCGCTCTTCTCTCCTACGGCGAGGTGGTGGCCCTGGATGCGCGGCGGATCGGCATGGCGACCTACGCGGACAGCACCACGGCGAACAACATGCGGCAGAACGGCCGCCTCACCCTGCTCCTGGTGGAGCCGGAGGGAACCTACTACATCAAGGGGACGGTCCGGGAGCGGCCGGGGGGCCTTCCCGCCTTTCCGGGCCTCGCCCAGTGGAAGATGCGGGTGGAGCAGGTGCTGGAGGACGCGACCCGGAGCGACGTGGAGGGGGAGGCGCGCATCGCCTCGGGCATTCGCTTCGGAGCGGGGCCAGGCGGAGCAGCGCTGCTCCAGCAGTGGGAGATGCTGATAGCGGCGTTACGGCGGGCCGCCTGATGGCCCGGGAGGGGACCGTGCGGCGGATCGTGGTCGGCATCTCCGGGTCTACCGGGGCCATCTACGGGATCCGATTGCTCCAGATCCTGCGGGATGTGCCCGGGGTCGAGACGCACCTGATCATCACCGCCCCGGGCAAACGGACGCTCGTTCAGGAGACCGAGATGTCCGTGCGGGAGGTGGAAGCGCTGGCCGGCGTCACCTACGATAACAAGGACATTGGCGCCAGCCTGGCCAGCGGCTCCTTCCGGACCGCCGGGATGGTGATCGCCCCGTGCAGCATCAAGACGGCGGCCGGGCTGGCCTACGGCTTCGCCGACACGCTCCTCATCCGCGCGGGAGACGTCACCCTGAAGGAAGGGCGCTCCCTGGTCCTCCTGGTGCGGGAGACCCCGCTGCACGTCGGCCACCTCCGCATGCTGACCCACCTGGCGGAGACCGGGGCGGTGATCCTTCCCCCGATGCCCGCCTTCTACAACCGCCCCAAGACGCTGGACGACATCGTCAATCACACCCTGGGGCGGGTCCTGGACCACTTAGGGATCGAGCAGCACCTGGTGCCGGAGTGGCGGGGGACTCAGACGCCTCGCGGGGGAAACGCCTAGGCGGTGGAGGAGAGGCCCGACGCCCTCCGCCGAGGCAAACGCTCTCGCCAGGGGATCAGGCACTGTGATCTCAGGGATCCTCCTGGCGGGCGGCGCCTCCACCCGGATGAGACGCCCGAAGGCGCTCCTGGAGTACCGGGGAGGCCCGTTCCTCCGGGCAGTGGCGGCGACGCTCCTCATGGGCGGCGTGGAAGAATTGGTCGCCGTCCTGAACCCGGCGGTCCCGGGCCTACCCGAGGTGCTCCCGGCGGATCCCCGGGTCCGGTGGGTGGCCGCTCCGCCTGCTTCCGCCGGGCAGCTCGCCTCGCTCCGGACGGGCCTGCACGCCCTCTCTCCGGCCTCTGAGGCCAGCCTGGTCGCCCTCGTGGATCAGCCCGCCATCCGTCCCGAGACGGTCGCCGCGCTCGTCCAGACCTTTCGCGAGACGGGAGCACCCATCGTCCTCCCGGTGCATCAGGGGCGTCGGGGGCATCCGATCTGCTTCGCCCGCGCCCTCTACCCCGAGCTCCTGGAGGCCCCGGAGCAGGAGGGGGCCCGCGCCGTCATCCGGCGGCACCGGGGTCTCTCGCGGGAGGTCGTTGTGGAGGACCCGTCCATCCACCAGGACGTGGACAGCCCCGAGGACTTCGCCCGCCTGGCCTGAAATGCCCCCGGGGCCGGTCCGCTTGTCAGGGCCTCCCTTTCCTTCTAGAATGCATCCGTTCGGCGGGCGTCCGCTGACGGCGCCCCAGAGCCACAGGCGATCGCCTGCGCGATGGCGTGTGGAGGGCAGATGGACGAGGCCTTCGACTACCCCCTGATGGCCCAGGCCCTGATCATGGGGCAGCGGGAGAAGGTGCACGAGCTGACACAGCAGGCCCTGGCCGCCGGCATCGAGCCCAAGACCATTATCTTTAAGGGGCTCATCCCGGGAATGGACGTGGTGGGGGAGAAGTTCCGCCGGAACGAGTACTACGTCCCCCAGGTGCTCCTCTCGGCTCGGGCCATGTACGCCGGGCTCGACATTTTGAAGCCCCTCCTGACCCAGACCGGTGTCACCCAGTACCTCGGCACGGTCGTGATCGGGACAGCCCAGGGGGACCTACACGACATCGGCAAGAACCTGGTGGCGATGATGATGGAGGGGGCCGGGTTCAAGGTCCACAACCTGGGGCGCGACGTGGCCCCGGAGAAGTTCGTGGAGGCGGCGAAGGAGAAGGACGCCCAGATCGTCGGCATCTCGGCCCTCATGACCACCACCATGCCGGCCATGCCCCGCACCATCCAGGCCCTGGAGGCCGCGGGGCTCCGGGAAAAGGTCAAGGTCATGGTCGGGGGGGCGCCCGTCAACCAGGCCTTCTGCGACGAGATCCGCGCGGACGGCTACGCGCGGGACTCGACGGCCGCCGTGGAGAAGGCCAAGGCCCTGATGGTCAAGGCGTGAGCGAAAAAGCTACGGCCATGGCTAACCGGGGGGATGCCTTCCTGGCGCGGCTCAGGCGGGGCGAGGTCCTGGTCTTCGACGGGGCCATGGGGACGATGCTCTTCGCCGCCGGGCTCACGGACGGGGCCTGCCCCGAGCTCTGGAATGCGACCCATCCCGATGTCGTCCGGGGGATCCACCGGGGGTACTTCGACGCCGGGAGCGACTTCGTGGAGACCAACACCTTCGGGGGGACCCGCCTGAAGCTCACCGCCTACGGGCTCCAGGACCGGACGCGGGAGTTGAACGTCCTCGGGGCGAGGCTGGCCCGGGAGGTCTGCCCGCCCAGCCGGTTCGTGGCCGGATCCATCGGTCCCACGGGCCACCTGCCCGACTGGTTCGCCCCCCTGGGGGACGTGAGCGAGCAGACTCTCACCGAGAATTTCCGGGAGCAGGCCGAGGCGCTGGCCGAGGGGGGGGTGGACCTGTTCGCCGTCGAGACCATGATGTACCCTGAGGAAGCGGTCCTGGCCATCCAGGCAGCGAAGGAGGCGACAGGTTTCCCGGTGATGTGCACCATGTTCTTCCAGTTCGAGCGGGACAAGGGACGGGACCGGACCATGTGGGGGACGAGCCCGGAGGAGGCGGCGAAGATCCTGCTGGAGGCCGGAGCCGACGTGTTGGGGATGAACTGCGGGGACGGGGGGCCCGAGCGGGCCGCGGCCATCGTGCGGGCGATGCGGACTGTGACCGACGCGCCTCTGATCGCGTATCCGAACGCCGGACTGCCCATCGTCCACAAGGACGGCCGGACCACCTACGAGCTGTCCCCCGAGGAGATGGTCAAGGGCTACCCGGCGATCCTTCAGGCCGGAGCCAACATCGTCGGAGGGTGTTGCGGGACCAGCCCGGCCCACCTCGCCAGGATCAGCGCTCTCGTCAAGGCGGGGCGGTAGGGTGGACCTGGCTGTCGCCTACAATCTCACCCTCCCGCCCCGGGAAGTCCTCCGGCTCCAGGGGTACAAGCGCCCCACTGACACCCCCACCCCCGAGGTCGTCGCCATTCTGGAGGAGGCGCTCCGCGAGGCCCGACGCCTCCTCGCGCCCCGCCACACCTTCCGAGTCTTCGACGTGGCCGCGGTCACCCCCGAGGGCATCCGGTTGGCGGGCGGGGAGACCCTCCGGTTCGCCGGGGCGGAGCGCCGGTGGGGCACGTTCACCCAGGTGGCCCTGGGAATCCTGACCGTGGGGGAGGCCCTCGAGCAACGGGTGGACGCCCTCCTCGAGCAGCGGGAGTTCCCCCTGGCCTTCATGCTCGATGCCGCGGGCTGGGTGGCAATCGAGGAGGTGGCGCTCGCCCTCACTAACACCATCTGTAACGTCCACATCGCCCGGGGGCTCAAGGTGACGCCGCGCCACAGCCCCGGCTACGGCGGCTGGGACATCTGGGACCAGCAGGTCTTCTTCCGGCTCCTGCCGGCCGAGCGCATCGGCGTCCGGATCAATGACTACTGCGTCATGATCCCCGGGAAGTCCCTCTCCTTCGGGGCGGGGATCGGCCCGGCGGCGCGGGTGGAGCAGGTCCACAAGTGCCAGCGGTGCGACTTGCGGGACTGCGCCTTCCGCCTGGTCCCGCGCCGCGGCGCGGGGCCGCTAGAGAGCGAGACCTTCCGGGCGCGGGAGGGGACCTGGGAGCGACTCCTGGGGCGGTCCTGAGGGGGAGATTCCGGGCGGCGGGAGGGCCCCGCCGCCCGGAGGGGACGGCTAGCGATCGTGTCGGCGATCGTAGAGGTCCCGACGCAGTTCACGCCGGTCGCGTCGGAGGTCACGGCGATCGTCGCGGAGCTCGGCCTTATCCCGCCGCAGCTCCTGCTGGTCTTCTCGCATTTCGGCCCGGTCCTCGCGCAGTTCCCGAAGGTCCTCCCGGACCGCCTCTCGGTCTCCTTCGCGGAGGTCTTCGCGGAGCTGGTGCCGGTCGTCGGCCAGTTCCCGACGATCCTTCCGGATCTCCCGGTGATCCTGGCGGAGCTCGCGCAGGTCTTGGCGGATCTCGCGGCGGTCACCCCGGATCTCCTGGGCAGCCACCGGGGCGACCAAGAGGAACGCGGCGGACCCTACGGCGAGGGCGAAGAGTCCCTTAGACCACAGCATTCTAGAAACGGTGAACTTGCTCGTGATCATTTTCACCTCCTTTTTCGAGCGTCTGGTCCCTTAGACCCCGACTCCCCGGGGGCGTTGAACCAGTGGCCTCCCCCTTGCAGCCAGGGGGGATGGCCGTGCAAAAGTGTGGCGGACTCCGTCAGCGAGGCTGGGTAGCGAGCTACCCAGCGCGGTGCGATTTACCCCGGGGAAGCTTCGGTCGGGCCCGGGGGCTGGCAGTGCTCGTTGTCGGGACGCTCGTTCTTGGCGCCTGCGCTACGCGGCAACGCGGGGGCAGGATTCTGCCCCTGCAAGCGGAGGGCCTGCCTCTCTCGCCTCTGCGGCCGGGACCGGGGTGACCGAGGTCGGCCTCGCCTCCTGGTACGGGCGGGAGCACCACGGGAAGCGGACAGCCAGCGGTGAGCCCTTCGACATGGGGGCCCTCACGGCGGCGCACCGATCGCTCCCCTTCGGGACCTGGGTCCGGGTGACTCACCTCACCACCGGGCAGACCGTGACCGTCCGGATCAACGACCGGGGGCCATGGGTCGGGGGGCGCGTCATTGACCTGTCGCGCCGGGCGGCCCAGACGCTTGGGATCCTGGGAGACGGTGTCGCGCGGGTGCGGCTGGAGGTGGTCCGCGGGTCCTGAGGGAGATCAGATGCTCAGCATCAGCCTCAAGGTCGAAGGCATGGCGGAGCGGGCGGGGGAGGGGGGGCTGACCTGTCCCGAGCGGATCCGCACCGCCCTGAGCGGGATCCCCGGTGTTCTGGACGTGGGCTACGAGAAGGGACGCGACCGGTTCTTCCTGACCCTGGACCCCCGCCTGATCTCGGTCCTCACGATCATCACGACCATCGAGCGGCTGGGGCGGGAGAGCAACCACAGCTACCGCCCCGCCGACGTCCGCCCGGAGAGCCTGCGGGAGCCCCGGGCCCCGGTCGCCTTCGAGGTCCACTATCAGACGCGGGAGGCCTTCCTCTCTGCCTACTCATTCAACCTGAGCGGCGGGGGGCTCTTCCTGTGCACCCCCGAGCCCCTGCCGGTGGGGGAGCGGCTCCGGGTTCGCTTTACCCTGCCCGCGGGTGACATTCCCTTCGAGGCCACGGCTCAGGTGGCCTGGTTGAGCGAGGCCCGTCTGGGCAACCCGTACCCGCCCGGAATGGGAGTACAGTTTCAGGACCTGCCGCTTGAGGCCCGGGACGCCATCGCGGCCCTCGTCACCGCCCACCTCCCCCAGCCGCTCAAACCCTCCGCGGACGCGATGGCGTAGGCACCTGCCCCCGCCCGCCCTCGTCAGAAACGGACGCCCGCCGCCGCCACAACGGTCCCGTCTCCTGCCACGAAGGGGAAGAAGTCGAAGCCCCGTCGCTCCTCCGCGTGCCGGCGGCTGAGGCTTCGCCCGACAACGATCCCCAGCGCACTGCCCACTACGACATCCGAGGCCCAGTGTCGGTCCAGCACGACCCGGGAGGCCGCCACGAGGCCCGCCGCCCCGTAGGCCAGGATGGGGACGGGGTCCTCGTAGCGGTCCGCGAAGACGGCGGCGACGGCAAACACCCCAGAGGCGTGCCCCGAGGGGAAGGACTCATCCCGGGTGAAAGGATCGAAGTGATGCGCGCCCTGCTCGGCATCCGGCGGGGCCCGGCCCGTCAGGCGCTTCAGGCCGCTCGTCAAGAGGGCCGTGAAGATGGAAGCCTCCATGGCGACGAGGCTCGCATCCCGGAGGTGGGTCTCACCGGTGGCCTGCTCCTGGATCAGGCCCAGGGCGAGGAGGGAGGCGGTCACACCGAGCACGACTACCCCATTCCCGGCCGTGGTCAGGCCATCCGCTACGTCCCGTCCCGTCGGCCCGGTGGAGGCCTGAACCCGCTCACGGATCTCCCGGTCGGCCAGGAAAAGGCCGGTAAGGCCGAGAGCGAGGCCTCCCGCGAGCACGGCTGTCTCCCGGTCCAGGCGGAGCGGGGCCGTCAGCAGATAGAATCCATCGGTCACGATGGCCTCGACCACCCGGGTGGCGGCATCGGGGGCGGGGGTGTCGCGCGGCGGGGCCGCTTCCTGCTCAGCCAGGCAGAGGTGGGGGAGCCCGAGGAGAAGAGCGAGGAGGAGCGCCACCGTCCGCAGCACACGGGCTCCAACTACGAGAGGATGAGTCCGAGGGCCGCCCCACCCAGGACCAGATAGAGGGTGTCCAGGCGGTAGCGCGACAGGAGGGCCACACTGGCCAGCGCGATGGCCGCGGTGACCAGGCTCACGATGGCGCCCTGAGCCAGAGGGACGGTAGCCCCCAGGATCGCGCCCACGACGGCGGCGTTGACCGCCCGTAGGAGCGCCTGGAAGGCTTCAGCCCGCCGGATCTGGTTCATCAGGGGGATCGCTAGCAGGATGGCGGCGAACGCCGGGAGGAAGACAGCGGCGCAAGCGAGTGCCGCCCCCGCGAAGCCACCCACCTGGTAGCCCACGAACGCCGACAGGTTCACGATGGGCCCCGGGGTAATTTGCCCGAGGGCGATCCCGTCCGTGAAGGTCCTGAGATCGAGCCACCCGTAGCGCTCCACCGCCTCCCGGAAAATGAAGGGAAGGATGACGTAGCCCCCGCCATACACGAAGGCCCCAGCCTTGAAGAAGAGCCAGGCGAGATCCAGCGCGGGGAGGGAGGCTGCCCCGGAGTGGCCGGCCAGGAGCGCTGGGAGGGGAGGCGCGGCCGCCAGCAGAGCGGCGCCCGCTGCTGCGCCCCGGACCCGCGTGAGGAGCAGCCCCAGGCACCCGGCCACCAGCAGGACGAAAACAGTGTCGGTTCGCCACAGCCAGGTGGCCAGGAAGGCCGCGCCGGCGAGCAGGCCCAGGGGGACGGTGGTAAGGGTGCTTCGTCCGAGGCGCCAGCAGGCGAATGCCACGATAGCCACGACCGCCGGGTTGATCCCGGTGAAGGCCCCTTGAACCTGTGGGAGGCTGCCGTAGCGGCCGTAGAGCCAGGAGAGCGTCGTGATGATAGCAAAGCCAGGGAGGACGAAGGCGAGGCCGCTGAGGAGCGCGCCCGGGAGCCCGCCCCGCAGATACCCGATGTAGATGCCGAGCTGAGTCGAGGCCGGCCCCGGGAGCATCTGGCACAGGGCCAGGCCCTCCATGAACTGGGCCCTGGAGAGCCAGCCCCGCCGCTCGACCGTCTCCGCCTCCATCATGGCGATGTGCGCCAACGGCCCGCCGAACCCGCTGAAGCCGAGGCGGAGAAAGAAGCGGCAGAGGGGCCAGAGCACCGAACCTCCCCGCACAAAAAAAGGGCGACGGTACCGTCGCCCTTCTGCCGCGCGCTGGCGCCTCAGGCGGTCCCGGCCTCCGCCATGAAGCGCTCGTACCGGCCGTGCTCCCGGGCCGCGTCCATGAAGGCCTGGACCAACTCGGGGCGGGACATGGGAGGGATCTCGCAGGAGGTGGAGAGGATGTATGCGGAATGCCGCGCCGCCGTGGCCACGCAGCGCTTGACCTCCGCCTCCATCTGGGCGGGAGTTGCCCGCTCGAAGATGGTGGCGTCCACGTTCCCGATAACCACGGCTCGCTTCCTGCTCACCTCCATGAGGCGCTTGAGCTGGTCCACGCTCGGGTCAATGTCAATGCTGATGGTGGCGAACCCGGCGTCAATCAGGTCCTCGTAGAGGGGGTGCGTCATCCCGCAGATGTGGACCGTCAGGTTCACCTTCTTCTGCTTGTAGTACTCGATCAGCTCCTTGTGGTAGGGCTTGATGAAGGTCCGGTAGTCGTCGGGGGAGATCAGGCTACAGGAGCCGGTCGGCTCCGAGAGGGAGA
This sequence comes from Candidatus Methylomirabilota bacterium, assembly GCA_022614955.1. Taxonomy (GTDB): domain Bacteria; phylum Methylomirabilota; class Methylomirabilia; order Methylomirabilales; family JACPAU01; genus JACPAU01. Next base: position 85 of record JAKEHP010000260.1, on the reverse strand, counting down.
GGCCGATCTTCGTCGCCGCCACCAGGTCCCCGAACTGCTTGGTGAACTCGGTGGTGAACCGCATCAGGTCGTGGACGAACTGCGG
>JAKEHP010000259.1 GCA_022614955.1 Candidatus Methylomirabilota bacterium | reverse complement strand
CGGCATCCAGTGGTTGCCGGAGTGGTTGCCGGGCGGGGTCTTGGTGGCGTACCTGGCTTACCTCGGCTGGCGCCGCCGCTGGCTCCGCCTGGCGACCGTTGTGGTGTTGGTGGTGCTGGTTTCCGCCGGCGTGGACTACGACTTCGCCCACACCTGGTTCGGCAACGCCGACGCGACCGTCCGCTTCACCGCGCCCTGGATCACCCTGACTGGAGGGCTGAGGCAGTACCGCCCCCACTTCGACCTCTGGACTATCTGGGGAGCATTCAGCCCGGTACCGTACCATGCGGTGTATGCCGGCGTGGGGCTGCGCCCGGTGCCGAGTCTGGAGCTGCGCGGTCGCTGGGAGCGTTACGCCTTCTCCGACACCGATACCGAGACCCCTCTGGTGAACGTGGACGACGACGGATGGCGCCTGGGCGTGGGCATCGGCTACGCCCCCGCGCCGGCCTGGCGGATCGATGCCGGATACCGGGAAGACTACGGGCCCGGGGCGTCTTCCCACGGCTTCGAGGGGTCGGTGACCTGGGTTCCCAGGCAGCCCATCTCCCTCACCGCGTACGGCTCCACCCTCGACCGGCCCCTGGAGTTCCGGTTCCAGGAGGCCTCGGTTGACGTGCTGGGCCTGGAGGCGGACTGGAAGGTGCTGGAGGCGGTACGCCTGGGCGTCGGCGGCGCGCGCTACTCGGAGAGCCGGGATCGCCCTGACGCCGCCGCATTTGACTGGAACCAGACCCGGCTGCATGCCCGGGTCACCCTGCTCCTCCGGAGCAACGCCGACCGGGCTCCCTTGCCTCCCGCGCTGCGTACCCGTCCCCCGGCGGGGTCGCAATGAGGCGGTGGGCCGGAGCGGCGACGCTACTGATGCTGGTCCTGCTGGCCGGCCCGGCGGTGGCCCGGAAGCTCCAGGATGGGTTCGATCACTGGGAGCACCGAGCGCTGTTTCCCTCCTGCACCGGATGCCATGCCGGCGCGGCGGAACCGGCCCGCTCGCTCTGGCCGGCGATCAGCGACTGCCAAGCCTGTCACGACGGGGCCGTGGAGGAAGTGGTGGACTGGGCTCCTCCGGCGGCCCCCAGGGCCAGCAACCTTCGCTTCACCCATGCCGGGCATGACGAGGAGGCCGACTCCACACTCCGGTGCAGTGCGTGCCACAACCGGCCGGACGCCGATCCGATGCAGGTCTCTCCGGCAGTGGTGGAGAGCTGTCTGGCCTGCCACGGCATTCGGGCGGCGCATCTGGAGGTCCCGGACAGCACCTGTGTCACCTGTCATCTCCCGCTGGTCCAGGCCGTCGGGCTCACTCGGACGCAGG
>JAKEHP010000258.1 GCA_022614955.1 Candidatus Methylomirabilota bacterium | reverse complement strand
GGCGAACCGGGCGTAGGCCTCGGCCTCGTACCAGCAGACGTGGCACACCGGGTGGGAGGGGTCCACCGGCCCCTCGCGGTCCATGCTCCGGCTGAACCAGGCGCCGTTCCGCCACTCCCAGTGCTTGGGCGCGCTCACCCCCGACTCGCCGAGCCAGCGCCAGCCGGCCTCGGACCAGTACTCCCGGGTCTCGTAGCCGCCCGCCGCGAGGAAGATGACGAAGTCCCCGTTGGTCACCGGGTTCACGTCGATCCAGAAGGGCGCGACCTCCACCTGGTGCCGGGGCCGCTCGTTGTCGTAGGCCGCGGACCGGTCGTCGGTGCCGATGGTGACGATACCGCCGGGGAACCGCACCATGTCGCCCATGGCGGCCCCGGGCCGGTGCACCGCCCCCGGCAGCTCGAACCGGGCGACGGGTGAGTAGGGCGCCCCCTGCTTGAGCTGCAGCGTCTGCAACATGGTCTCGTTGTGCTGATACTCGTGCTGGAGCACCATCCGGTAGGCGTAGCCGTCATGCAGCAACGGATGGTCCGCCTCGGGGTCGAGCGTGGCCAGGCGGGCCAGGGCCCGGCCCCGGATCTCGTCCAGCACTTCCCGGATCCGGGCGATCCCGGGGAGGGGCAGCGCCCCCCGCTGGGCGCGGGGATGCTCGAAGGGGTTGTACATCCCCGGCATCTCCACGAACTCGATGTGGCCGTCAAGGTTGCGGGTGAGCCACAGCTCCTCGAAGTGGGCGATGTGCCCCAGGTCCCAGAGGATCGGGCTCATCAGGGGATCATGCTGCAGCCGGAGCTCGGCGTCGGTGAGCGGCGCCACCAGGAGGAGGGTCCGGGCGCGGGCCTCGAGTAGCTCCTCGGCGATGGTATGGGGATCGATGCGGCTCGACAGGGTGGCAGTCGTCATCGGGGGGCCTCGAACGACGAGAACAGGTTGTTAAACGACTCCGCCAGCGTGGGATGGGCGAAGACGGCGTCCCTCAGCCTATCATACGGCATATTCCCCATCATGGCGAGTTGGAGCATGGCCATCAGCTCCCCGCCCTCGATGCCGAGCACCGCGGCCCCCAGGATCCGCCCGCTCTCGGGGTCCACCAGGACCTTCATCATCCCGCGGGCCTCGTCCATCTCCAGCGCCCGCGCCACGTTGGACATCGGCATCCGGGCCACCCGGTAGGCCAGGCCATGCTTCCGCGCCTCCCGCTCGCTCAGGCCGATCCGGCCCAGCTGGGGATCGATGAACACGGTGTAGGGTACCAGCCGGGCCTCGGTCGTGGCGTTACCTCCCTGTAACAGGTTCGTGC
>JAKEHP010000257.1 GCA_022614955.1 Candidatus Methylomirabilota bacterium | reverse complement strand
CTCGGTGCGCTTGCCCAGGCGTATAGTGCCCATCTGAGTGAGCGATCCGATCGGCTGGGCGGCCCCCCGCCGGATGTTCTCCACCCCCGCGATGAAGGTGGTCGCCACCGCGCCGAGGCCCACGCAGAGCACTCCGAGCTTTCCCTGGGCCGGCGCGATGCGCCGGGCGGTCTGTGCAGCCACGTGCTAACGTCCTTTCGCGAGAGGGTCGAGTGCCGCGGGCTTCAGGCGGGGGCCGGCGGCCTGGTCGACCGGCATGGCGGGCGGCAGGTCGGCGGGAACGTCGGCGTGCCGGTAGACGTAGACGAACCGCTGCACCACCGTGATCACCGAGGCTACCGCCAGCAGCCCGACGATGGCCTCCAGCACCAGGGCGTGGGGCCCGGCCCCCACCAGCAGGGAGGCCACCCCGAGCCCAATGATGCGTTCCGCGCGCTGGGCCAGCCCGACCTTGCAGTCGATCCCCAGACCCTCGGCCCGGGCCCGAGCATAGGAAACCAGCAGCGAGCTCAGGATCGCGACCATGCAGGCCACCACGGCCGGCACCCGGTAGGCGATATCGGGAGCGGTGAGGAGGAAGGCCCCGATCCCGATGAAGGTGGCCCCATCTCCCACCCGGTCGAGGGTCGAGTCGTAGAACGCCCCGAACCGTGTCACCATTGCCCCGGCCCTGGCGACCTGGCCGTCCAGGGTGTCCGTGATCCCGCTCAGCAGGAGCAGGAGGCCGCCCAGCCGGATCTCCCCCAGCCCATAGGCCAGGGCGGACACGAGCACCAGCCCGGTCCCCACCGTGGTTATGGTGTTGGGCCGCACCCCGGCCCGGATCAGCCGTTCGACCAACGGATTGACCGTGGCGTAGAACGGCTTCTCCAACGCACCCAGCAGCTTCACTGTCGTGTCAGTCCTCAGCAGGGTCCAGGGAGGAGACGAGCCGGGGCCGTCCCGACCGTTTTGCCGGGCGAAAGGATAACCGCCAGAACCGGTTAGGGCAAACCGAACGCGCCGGGCCGGACCGGGCGCGACAGGGGGTGGACCAGAAGCGCCCGGGCCCCTCACTCCCCACGCGACAGCGGCTATTCCGGGTAGAGCAGTACCCCCCTCCGCCGTTCCCGGAACCGGTCCAGCTCGGGACCCCAGCCGGCGACGATAGTCACCGGGTCCGCCCCGGCGTCGATCGCCTCCCGCAGCCGGGTGGTCCCCGCCAGCCGGTCGAAGTGTTTCGCGATCCACCTGAACTGGCCCGGATGGGCCGCTCGGACGGCGGCGAGCAGGTGAACCGCCGTGATGGTGGGGTCGTAGGACGATCGGTCGGTGACCCTGAGCCGGATTCCGGCGAGCAGCGTGTCGCCGAACTTGCCGTCCCCCGGCCTCCGGGGCGTGAAGCTCACTCCCTCGAAGGCCACACCCGGGAGCGCGGCCCGGCGCATGGTCCGCAGTACCCGTGCGGTGTCCAGCCAGGGAGCGCCGATCTGCTCGAAGGACGCGTCAGACCCCCGTCCCACCGAGAGATTGGTGCCCTCGAAGAGGCAGAGTCCGGGGTAGTGGAACAGACTCTCCAGGGTCCGGAGATTG
>JAKEHP010000256.1 GCA_022614955.1 Candidatus Methylomirabilota bacterium | reverse complement strand
CGAGGACAATCGGCACCTGCACCGCGAGCTGGGGGAGCTGCGCAAGGAGCGCACGCGGCTGACCAACCGCATCCAGGGACTGCTGGCCGGGCAGGGGGTGAGGATCGTGGTGAGGAAGGACCTGCCCGAGCAACTCGCGGCGGCGCGGCTGTGGAGTGGCTCGCCGTTGCCGGAGGGGCTGCACACCCGGCTGCTGCGGGAGTGGGAGCGGGTGAAGGTGGTGGACGGGCAGATCCGGGAGCTGGAGGGGGACCGCAAGGAGCTGGTGGCGGAGTGGGAGGGAGAGGAGGCCGAGAAGGTGCGGCAACTGATGCACCTGCGCGGGATCGGGGAGGCCGGCGCCTGGGTGTTGGTCATGGAATTCTTCGGCTGGCGGCAGTTCGCCAACCGCCGGCAGGTGGGTTCGCTTTCGGGGCTGGCGTCCACGCCTCACCTGAGCGGGGATCTGGAGCGCAACCGGGGGATCAGCAAGGCGGGCAATCGGCGGGTTCGAGCGCTGGCCGTCGAGTTGGCCTGGAGCTGGCTGCTCTTCCAGCCGGGGAGCAAGCTGGCGCGCTGGTACGAGGCGCGGTTCGGCAAGGGGAGCAAGCGGCTAAGGAAGATCGGCATCGTGGCGCTGGCGCGCAAGCTCTTGGTGGAGCTGTGGCGCTACCTTGAGACCGGGGCCCTGCCTGAGGGGGCGACGACCAAGGCGTAGGGCGAACTCGCCGGCGCCAGCAGAGGAGGAACCGAGTGCGAGGGTTGGTGGAGGCGCCCGTTCACAAGGCGGGCCACCTTCGGGGGCCGAGATTGAGATGGGGCGTTTCCTCAAGGGCCTGTTCAGTTCGCCCTGGGCGAATCGAGCATAGGGTGCCCGGCCGCGCGCCGGCCGGCACGGATAGAAGGCAGTCCAGGTCGCTTGCGACCGGACCCCAAGACAGGCCGCCAGCCGCCGCTTATACGAACCACTCTCCACGGAGGAGGCCGTAGCGAGGGAAAGAAGATCGAAAATCCACCGCAGGGGGCTTGACAGCAGCGGGGTACATAGAAGACCGAACGTGAACTTCGCGGCGGGCGCCGGGAAGAGCTCGGTCGGAATCGCCTCGCGACCCTTCGGGGGATTGAGACCTTCTGCTCCAGGCGGCCCGCCGCCATGCGCAGGAACTCGGAATCGCCTCGCGACCCTTCGG
>JAKEHP010000255.1 GCA_022614955.1 Candidatus Methylomirabilota bacterium | reverse complement strand
CGGGGGGGTCAGGAGGAACCAGAAGAGGGCGGCGAAGCCGAACGCATAGGTCACGACGGTCCAGGAATCCACCCGCCGCAGCGCCCGCTGGCCTGTCAAGGTGTAGACGGCGAAGAAACACGCGGAGGCCAGGCCCGTGGCCAGCCCGGCGACACTCAGCCGGAGAGCGACCTGGTCGTAGCCCCGGACCACCAGGGCGCACCCGGTCACGGCCGCCGCGAGCGCGAGCAGCAGGCGGCCCGTGAGCGGTCGCCGCTCCACGGCCACCGCGTAACAGGCCACCAGGATCGGACTCATGTACTGGAGGAGGACGGCGGTGGCGACGGCGGTGAGGTTGATCGTGGTCAGATAGAAGAAGTTGTTCATGGCCATCCCGGCGACGCCGAGGAAGGCCAGAAGGGGAAGGTCGGCGACCCGGACCCTGAGGAGCGTGGGGTCCCAGAGGAGCAGCGCGGGGACGAGGAGGGAGACGGCCAGGGCGGCCCGGATCCCGGCGAGGGCCTGCGGGGTGACGGCCCCCTCGAGGAAGAGGACCTTGGCCACCGTGCTGAAGGCCCCCCAGCAGACGGCGGCGGCCACCACCATGAGGGTGCCGCGGGCGGCCCGACTCACTTGGCCTTGATGAGCCGCTCCAGGGTCTCCCGCAGCGCGACGGGGTCCATTGCCCCCACCTCGACGATCGCCATCACGCGGCCGGACCGGGTGATGAAGAAGGAGGTCGGGGTCCCCTGGATTCCGTACAGGGCCGCGACCCGGTTCCCCTCGTCGAAGCCGGCCGGGTAGGGGATCCGGCGGTCCTGGATGTACCGCCGGCCGTTCGCCTCCTCGTCGAAGACGTTCACCCCGAGAAACTCCACCCCTCGGTCGGAGTAGGCCCGGTAGGCGGAGATGAGAGCGGGAGACTCCCGCTGGCAGTGGGGTCACCAGGAGGCGAAGAAGTTCACGAAGGCCGGTTTGCCCTTAAGGTCGCTCAGCTTGAAGGCCTTGCCGGAGAAGAGCGTCAGGGTGAAGTCGGGCGCCGCATCCCCTACCGCCGGCCCGGCTGCGCCGGCCGATCCCCCCGAGAGCATGCCAACCAGGAGCAGGCCTGCCGCCAGGAGGCCTCCCAGCGTCCTGACCCGTCCCCGCCCCGTCCCTCGCATCCGTCCCGGCATGATCTGCTCCTCCGTTATCGTCGCCGCACGGCGGCCGCCCGGCTGCTCCGCGCGACCGGCCCCGCACGCTACCACACTCGACGGCCCCGCTCAACGGAAATAGGCGCGGAGGCGCGGTCGGGGCGGCGTCCCGTCCCTGCGAAGCCGGCTTTCACCTTGACTTCCCCCGACCTTTGTGTTGTGATTCCCGCCGCATTGTGAAGCGGGCGACACGGCTTCGCCCGTTCCCGGAGTCGCGCGGATGAAGAAATTCCGCCTCCTGGCCCCCGGCCCGACTGAGGTCCCGCCCGAGGTCCTCCTGGCGATGGCCCGACCGGTGATCCACCATCGGACGCCGGAGTTCGAGGCCCTATTCGCGGAGGCCCGGCGCGGCCTTCAGTGGCTCTTCCAGACCCAGCGGGAGGTGCTGCTCCTGGCCGCCTCCGGCACCGGGGCCATGGAGGGGGCGGTGGTGAACGCCTGCTCCCCCGGCGATCGGGTGCTGGTCATCCGGGGCGGGAAGTTCGGGGAGCGGTGGGCGGAGATCTGCCTGGCCCACGGCCTCAGCGTGATCCCGGTCGAGATCTCCTACGGCAAGGCCGTGGACCCCCGGCAGGTGGCGGCGGCCCTCCGGAAGGACACGGGCATTGCGGCGGTCTTCGTCACCCACAGCGAGACCTCCACCGGGGTCCTGCACGACCTGGAAGCGATCGCGGCCATCGTCCGGCAGACGCCGGCCCTCCTGGTGGTGGACGCTATCACGAGCCTGGCGGTGGTGGATCTCCCGACGGACGCCTGGGGGGTGGACGTGGTGGTAGGGGCCTCGCAGAAGGCCATGATGCTGCCGCCGGGCCTGGCCTTCGCCTGCCTCAGCGACCGGGGCTGGGCTGCGGCCGAGCGGGCCCGCCTCCCCCGCTACTACTTCAATTTCCTTACGGAGCAGAAGAGCCAGGCCCAGCACCAGACCGCCTGGACCCCGGCCGTCTCCCTCATCGCCGGGCTCAAGGTCGCCCTGGATTTGCTCCAGGCCGAGGGGCTGGCTGCCGTCTTCGCCCGCCACGAGCGGCTCGCCCAGGCCACGCGGGCCGCCGTCACGGCGCTGGGGCTCACTCTGTTCGCTGAGCGGCCGTCCCCGGCGGTGACAGCGGTCAAGGTTCCGGAGGGGGTGGACGGCGACGCCATCGTGAGGGTCCTGCGGGATACGCACGGGATCTCCATCGCCGGGGGCCAGGGATCCATGAAGGGGAAGATCTTCCGGATCGCGACCCTCGGCTACGCCGACGCCTACGATGTCCTCACGGGGATCGCCGCCCTGGAGTTCACCCTGGCCGAGCTGGGCTACCCCGTGCGGCTGGGCGACGGCCTGCGCGCCGCCCAGGACGTATTCCAGAAGTAGCTCCCGCCCGCCGCCCCGCGTCTCCCCCTCCGGAGGATCGGCCCCGCCAGGCCCTGGGGGGGGCGTTCGCGCGCAGAGCCCCGGCCGGGCGGGCGCGGCGCTGTGGGACACCCCAGGAGAAACGCGTATGCCACCGGAACCCCCTGTCCTGAAGCGGATCCTGGTCACCGACAACCTGGCCCCCCGCGGGCTGGAGGTGCTCCAACACGCTCCGGGCTTCGCCGCGGACGTGAAGAACCGGCTCACCCCCCAGGAGCTGCTGGCCTGCATCGGCGACTACGATGCGATGGTGGTCCGGAGCACCACCCGGGTGACAGCCGAGGTACTGGAGGCGGGCAAGCGCCTCAAGGTGGTGGGGCGGGCCGGCGTGGGCGTGGACAACATTGACCTCGAGGCGGCCACGGCCCGCGGGATCGTGGTCATGAACGCCCCCAGCGGCAACACGGTGACCACAGCGGAGCACACCCTCGCGCTCCTGCTCGCCCTCGCCAAGAACGTCCCCCAGGCCACCATGTCCATGAAGCAGGGGCAGTGGGAGAAGGGCCACTTCATGAACGTGGAGCTCTTCAACAAGGTCCTGGGGATCATCGGGCTCGGCCGGATCGGCTCCGAGGTGGCCCGGCGGGCGAAGGCGCTCGCCATGCGGGTCATCGCCTACGACCCCTTCATCTCCCAGGAGGCGGCCGGCTCCCTCGGAGTCGAGCTGGTGGACCGGGAGGAGGTCTTCCGGCGCTCGGACTTTCTCACGGTCCACGTCCCGCTCGGCCCCGACACCCGGAACCTCATTGACGGGAAGGCGATCGCGATGATGAAGCGCGGGGTGCGGATCATCAACTGCGCCCGAGGCGGCATCGTGGACGAGCAGGCCCTCTACGAGGGCCTGCGGAGCGGGCAGGTGGCCGGGGCGGCCTTCGATGTCTTCGTCAGCGAGCCGGGCACCGGCAGTCCCTTGATCGGCCTGGAAAACTTCATCTGCACCCCACACCTGGGGGCGGCCACGGAGGAGGCCCAGGAGAACGTGGCGGTGGCCATCGCCGAGCAGGTCATTGACTTCCTGGAGCGGGGCGTCGTGCGGAACGCCGTCAATGCCCCCAGCATTGATCCGGAGCTGCTGGCCAAGATCCGGCCCTACTTCACGCTGGCGGAGAAGCTGGGGCGCCTCTGCTCCCAGCTCAGCGAGGGCCGGATGCAGGAGGTCCGCATCGAGTATCAGGGGGAGGTGGCCTCGGTGAACACCGCCCCCCTCACCGCCGCCGTGGTCAAGGGCATCCTGGACCCCATCCTCTCGGGCTCCGTCAACGTCGTGAACGCCCTGCCCTTCGCCAAGCAGCGGGGGGTGAGGGTGGTGGAGAGCAAGACCTCGGAGGAGGGGGACTACGCCAGCCTCATCAGCGTCACCATCGGGACCGATAAGCTCCCCAGCCTGGTGGCCGGCGCCCTCTTCCAGAAGTCCCAGCCCCGGGTGGTCCGCATTGACGAGTTCTCCCTGGAGGCCATCCCCGAGGGCTACCTGCTGGTCTTCTCCAACATGGACGTCCCCGGGGTCATCGGCCGGATCGGGACGCTCCTGGGGAAGAACCAGGTCAATATCGCCGGCATGCAGCTCGGGCGGACCCGGCCCGGGGGGCGGGCCGTCTCGGTGGTGAACGTGGACAGCCCCATCCCGCCTCCCGTCCTGGAGGAGATCCGCCGGATGCCGGACATCGTCTTTGCCAAGCTGGTGCAGGTGTAGCCCTCCATGGCCCGCCCCGTGACCGCGATCCCCCAGGGCGTCCGCGTGATGCCGCCGAAGGAAGCCGCGCGCCTCCGGTTCGCCGAGGGCCGGCTCCTCTCGGTCTTCGAGCGGTGGGGGTTCCGGGAGGTGGTCGTCCCCACCTTCGAGTACCTGGAGGTCTTCGGCGCCGCGCTCCCCGACAGCGAGAAGGTGGAGAAGTTCGTGGACCGGCAGACCGGCCGCCTGCTGGCGCTGCGCCCGGACCTCACCTCCCAGGTGGCCCGGATGGTTGCGACCACGCTGCGGCACCACCCCCTCCCCCTGCGCCTCTGTTACGCCGCCCCCATCTTCCGCCACGAGGAGGCAGCGGAGGGGCGGCAGCGGGAGTTCTACCAGGCCGGAGTGGAGCTCATCGGCCTCGAGAAGCCCGAGGCGGACGCCGAGGTCATCGCCATGGCGGTGGAGTCCTGCCGGGAGGTGGGACTCACCCGGTTCCAGATTGACGTGGGGCAGGTGGAGTTCCTGCGGGGGATGCTGGATGCGCTCCCGCAGCGCCCCGACCGCCGCGGGGAGATCCTGGCGGCGCTGCGGCGCAAGGACGCGCTCGCCCTGGATCTGCTCCTGGCGGACTTGGCCTGCCCCGACCCGGTGAAGGCGGGGATCCGGGGGCTCACGGAGCTCTACGGGCGGGAGGAGGTCCTGGACCGGGCGGAAGCGCTGGCCGCCTCCGAGCGATCCAAGCGGGCGCTCGAGAACCTCCGCCGCGTCTACGAGGTCCTCCGGGTGTATGGCCTCACGGAGCAGGTCATCCTGGACCTGGCGGAGCACTACAGCCTGGAGTACTACAGCGGGATCGCCTTCCAGGTCTTCGCGGAGGG
>JAKEHP010000254.1 GCA_022614955.1 Candidatus Methylomirabilota bacterium | reverse complement strand
GTCCGGGGGTCTTCCCGGTCTTGTTGTACGCCTCGATCAGCTCGGCCATCATCTTTTTCCCGACTTCGATTCCGGCCTCCACGATCTCCAGCGTGATCTCCCGAGTCGCCCGTTCCGCGGCGGCCTCCTCCACCCGCTTTTTGGTCATGTCCCGCATGTACCCCTCGGGGACCCGATGGAGGCGAGCCACCGCCTCCTCCGTCCAGGTGAAGAGGTCGTCGGTCCTGCCCGTGGCGCGGGTGGCGCGGAGCATGTGCTGCTCCGGCGTCAGGGCGTCCCGGTCCTGCATCACCCGCTGATCCTCAAGAGTCTCCGCCACGATCGGCCACGCCAGCTCCTTGCTGACCGCCTCCACCTGCTGCACCCGTGCCGCCTTCTCGATCCGGGCCTTGGCCCGGCGGCGCATGTACCCCGAGGGGGCCATCCGCAGAACCCGGTTCGCCTCCTCCGTCCAGCGGAGCTTGAGCCCGTCGAAGGTCTCCTCCTCCCGGATCGCCCCCTCTGAGGCCGCGAGGACCTCCACCGTCGCCTTGTCCAGCTTCTCGAACTTCGCCGCGTCCGCGGAGCAGACCACGCAGACCGCCGGCTGCACGCCCCGCACCGTGTGCCCGCAGACCCGGCAGATGTATGCCGGGATGTCTGAAGCCCGGATGTTCTCCACCGCCAGCTCGAAGGCCAGCGCCTGCGCCTTCTCTGCGGTCCGGCTGGGCATGAAGATGTCCATCACCTGCTCGATCACGGAGTTGGTGATCACCGAGTGTCCCCGCTCCAGCGCGAAGCGGAGGACCGCCGTCCTGGCAATGGCCTTCACGAAGCCCGGCACCTTCTCCATCCGTTGCTCCGCCTCCGGCGTCCAGGCGATGCTGGCCTCCGCCTTCACATCCATGGGGGGATAGAACTTCCGGCTGGTGATCAGGACGTGGCAGGGGGCCAGCCGCAGGAGGTTCTCGGTGTTGGAGCCGATGTCCATCCCGTCGTCGCTGTGGACGCCGATCCGGCCCAGGACCAGCATCCAGGCTTCCGTCTGGCGGACGTACCGGAGGATCCGCTCGAACGCCTTCCCGTCCAGCAGGGTGATCTTCAGGTCCACCCCCTGGTCACGGGCTACCTCCCGGGCGACCTCTAGGTGCGACTGATAGATCTTGGCCAGGCCGGTGTCAATGACCTCCTCGTGGAGCTGCTCCTGCTCTTTGAACTTGAAGACCTTGGCCGCCTTCTCCGTCAAGACGTCGGCGAGGCTGTGGAACACCGCGTAGTGTAGGACGGGGTCGTACACCCCCACCGCCTCCACCCGGCGGTGGAACGCCTTCCCCAGCGCAATGGCCGCCTGCAGGCCGGCGTAGGACTGCAGGCTCCCGTCGATACCGACCACGATCGCCGCATCGGGGAGCGCGTCGGGCGGCATGACGGTCTTCACCACGAGGGTGTCCGTCTGGATCCGGCGGACCGTCCGCTCGCAGACGCTCCCCAGGCTGCTTTCCTTCACCGCCCCCATCCCCAGGGCCCCGATCACCACCAGGTCGTAGTCCGACTTCTGGATGTCCCGAGCCAGCTCGGCGTAGTTCTTGCCGTCGATCATCACCTTTCTGCAAGTGAGCCCCGCGGCCCCCGCTTTCTGGGCCATCACCTCCAAGTAGGAGTCTGAGATGAGCTGCAGTCCCATGGTGATCAGGGAGTCGTGGATCCTCCGCTGCTTCTCCATCTCCTGCTCGTCCTGGTACTCCGGCGGCAGCGTGTACTCCATTTGGCGGAACCGGTAGTCGTGCATCTTGGCCGCGTACACATGACTGCCCACGAGATCGGCCCCGAATGCCTTCCCCAGGGCGACGGCAACGTCGATGGCGGCATTGGAATGCTCGGAGTTGTCCACCGGGACGTAAATGTGCCGGTACACGAAGACCTCCTCAGCTATCTAAGCCCGCTTCGCCAGGGAACAGGCGTGTCTCACACTCCTCTTTGCCACGCTCATCACCGCCTCGGCGCGGTGGCGCGGCCTCCGCATGACGCCGAAGATCCTGCGGGCCCTCGATGCCCTGCACCCCGAGTGGGCCCCGGGGACAGCACACGCTGTGGCCTAACATGGGACCCTGCCCCTGGAGACTTTTACACCGAAATTGGGACTTGACCTACGGGGTCTGAGACTGGCCGAGGTATCTTATGAGATATTCAATGATCATCTGGCGTTCGTCAGGGGTGATCGGCGCCCCCCACGTGATCATCCGGTCAACAATCTCCGTCCACCCTCCCCGGCCCTGACGTTGCTGGGCCACGAGCTCAAGGCCGTGGCAGATAATGCACCGCCCGGTAACCAGATCCACGTCCTTTCCCGGTGGGAGGGGTCCTGTCGCCGGAAAGGCCGCATCCGGCTGGGCCAGGGCGAGGAGAACGACCCCCACCCCCGGGAGCCCGAGGAGGAGGCGCCGGGCCAGCCGCCTACCCCACGGTGACCCGAACGGCATGAATCACATTCCAGCGGTAGCCCAGCGGGTTCCACTTGGGCTGCGGGGGCTGGATCCGGCCGTAGCTGTCCGTCGCCCGGGCCATCACCGTGTGCTGCCCGGCCTTGGCCTCCCAGGCGTACTCCCAGCCCCGCCATGCGTAGCGGTGCTGTTCCCCCACGAGCCCCGCGGGCTTCCAACTCTGCCCGCCGTCCGTAGAGACGTCCACGCCGGCCAGTTCCCCCTCCCCCGCCCATGCCCACCCAGCCACGGTCACTGATCCCGCCGGGACCTGCTGGCCGTCCGCCGGCTGGAGAATGACGGACTTGACCTCGAGTGACTGGAGGGAGTAGGTCTCCTTCTCGTCCTCCGCCCGCGGCGCCCGGTAACTCCGCTTCATGAACGGGCCGTCAAATTCGTCGCGGATCACGCGGATATGCGTGATCCACTTGACGGAGGCCGAGCCGATCCACCCGGGGACGACGACCCGGGCCGGGAAGCCGTGGAGGGGCGGCAGGGGCTGCCCGTTCATCTCGAAGGCGACCATCGTGTGGGGCTCCAGGGCCTTCCAGATGGGGACGCTCCGGATGAAGTCCGGAGCCGCGGGGGAGGGGGGCTTGTCCGCCCCGTCGAGGGCCACGTGCCGGCCCGCGGGCCGGACCCCAGCCATCCGGAGGATATCGGCCAGGCGCACACCGCCCCAGCCAGCGGTCCCCACGGCCCCACGCTCCCACTGGATGCCCGACGCCTTGGGGGTGTGGAAGCCGCGGCCGTTGCCCGCGCACTCCAGGGTCACGACCTGGGTCACCGGCTCCAGCTTTTTCAGGTCGTCCAGGCGCAGGGTGAGGGGCCTGTCCACCTCCCCCTCTACCTGCAACGTCCACTGAGTCGCATCGAGGGCCGGGGCATCGTAATTGTTCCGAACGAAAAAGCGGTCGGTGGGGGTCAGCCAGGACGTCAGCTCCCTGAGCGGCGTCTCCAGATTGAGGGGGCGCCCGGATCGGACGATCAGTCTTTCCTTGCCGGGGACCGGTTCCTGAGCGAAGGCCAGCGGAACCCGAAGTCCCCCTTTGAGCAGCGCCGCCGCTGCCCCGGTCTGAACGAGGAAGGCACGCCGGGAAAGACCCCCAACCTGGAATTTCCAATATGGACCCATTTTCTCCTCCCTCCTATCCCAAGTTCTTGCTTCGCGGAAATCCTTTTCCTCCTCAGCGAGCGGATTATGATCCTTGCGTGTTCTGGAGGAACCTGAATCGCCGTCGGGCGCTGTTGGCGTGAACCTGAGGGGCGTTCTCATCCGCCCCCCTGGCGAGCCGGACGTTGCTGCATCTTGGAGCATGTCGCCAAAATTTTCAAGGGGATTCGCCGCGATTCACTGCCACCGAACGTGCTTCGCAAGCTCGCAGACCCTGGAAACGGCAATCGCCCCCCACATCACGCGCTGCCAGGACGGCGCGCAGGGCGACTCGGCTGTCCGCCGGGGGATCAGCCGGAGGTCGTTTCCGCCTGGCTCTCCACCTTTCCGGAGTCCCGCCTCGTGGCCTGCCTCACCTACCTGCCGCTTCGTCGCTGGGTGTAATGCGCATCGGCAGCGGCCCTGACCCCGCCGGGGCTCGACCTCGTGAGCGGGGCGGGCGAGATTCGGCTTGACACTCCGGGAAAGCGGCCACTAGGCTTCCCCCGAGCGCTGAGCGTGGCCCGGAGAGGCACACCATGTTCGGTATCGGGATGTCCGAGCTTCTCCTCCTGTTCGTCCTGGCCCTCCTTATCTTCGGCCCAAAGAAGCTGCCGGAGATCGGGAAGCAGCTCGGGCGGGCCCTGGGGGAGCTGCGCCGGGCCTCGGAGGACCTCAAGGAGGGCTGGGCCGCCGAGGTGGCGGCGGTGGAGGAGCCCCCTGCTGCGCCAGCGGCCGGGGCTGCTGCCCCGGCGGAGCAGGCGCCCGCGCCCACCCCCGCCCCAGGGGAGACCCCTCTGCCGACTGTCGAGCCGACGGCCGGGGGTGAGCCCGCCTCGCGCGAGGCCTGAGGGGTACCCGGCATGGCCGACGCCAAGATGCCCTTCCTCTCCCATCTCGAGGAACTGCGGCGCCGGCTCGTCGTCTCCCTCATCGCGATCGGGATCGGCTTCGTACTCTCCTTCAGTTACTCCGAGGTCGTCCTCGCCTTCCTGAAGCGGTCCCTCGCCACCGCCTTTGAGTTCCAGCCGACCTACCCCTACCTGGTGGCGCTGCCCCGGGTGGCCCCGGACCTGGTCTTCCTGGCCCCGGCGGAGGCCTTCTGGGCGCACCTCAAGCTGGGGTTTTTCACCGGCCTCCTGATCGCGCTTCCCGTTGTCCTCTACGAGACCTGGAAGTTCGTGGCCCCGGGCCTCCTGCAGCGAGAGAAGCGGTTCGCCCTCCCCTTCCTCTTCCTGTCGGTCGTCTTCTTCCTCGGCGGGGTCGCCTTCTGCTACTTCCTGGTCCTCCCCTTCGCCATGAACTTCCTCCTCACCTACAAGACCGAGGGGCTGCGGCCCCTCCTCTCCGTGGGCCTGTTCATTGATTTCTCCGTGAAGTTTCTTCTCGCCTTCGGGGTGATCTTTCAGTTGCCGCTGGCCATCGCCGTCGCGGCTGCGGCCAACCTCGTCTCCGCGAAGTTCCTGGCCCGCAATCGGAAGTACGCCATCCTGGTCAACTTCACCCTCGCCGCCATTCTCACCCCCACACCCGACATCTTTAACCAGACCCTGATGGCCGTCCCCCTCACCCTCCTCTACGAGATCGGGATCCTGGCCGCCCGCATTATCGAGAAGGCCCAGCGGAAGGCGGCTGTGGCGGAGGCCGCGGGCGAGGCCTGAGGGGCCCGTCCCCTCAGCCGAGCCAGGTCGCCGCCACGACCAGCATGCCCAGGAGCGCGCAGTAGAGGGCGAAGGGGGTGAGGGAGCGGGTCCGGAGGTAGCGGAGGAGCGCGCCGATGGCGGCGTAGCCCGCTGCCGAGGCGATGACGAAGCCCACGAGCAGGGGTCCCCATGCAACGGACGCCCCACTGGCGTGGCGGAGGCCCAGGAGCTGGTGGGCGCCTGCCCCGAGGACGATGGGGATGGCGAGGAGAAACGAGAACCGGGCCGCCGCCTCCCGCGTGAACCCCAGGAGCAGCCCGACCGCGATCGTGGACCCCGAGCGGGAGATGCCCGGCGCGATGGCGACGGCCTGGGCCACCCCGATCCAGATGGCCTCGTAAGCGCCGAGGGCCTCCAGGGACCGGGAGCGCCGCCCGACTCGCTCCGCCACCCCCAGGAGCACCGCCGTCCCCAGGAGAAACACCCCCACCCAATCCGGCCGGGCGAAGAGCGCCTCGAAGAACCCCTTCCCGAAGTAGCCGGCCGCCGCTCCCGGCACCGTCCCCACGGCGAGGGCAGTGAGGAGGCGCACGCCGCCCGGCGCGCCCGCCACGGCCTGCCGCGTCAGGTGCATCAGGTCCCTCCGGAAGTAGAGGAGCAGGGAGCAGAGCGTCCCGAGGTGGACGGTCAGATCAAAGGTGAGGCCGGGGTCGGGCCAGCCGAGGGCCCAGGGGACGAGGACCAGGTGGGCCGAACTACTGACCGGCAGAAACTCCGTCAGGCCCTGGACCGTTCCCAGGATTGCGGCCTCCCACAGGCTCACGCCACGACCTCCCCCCGCAGGCCAGGTTCCGCGGGATAATATGCTGTCCGGGCGCCACGGGCAACCGCTCCCCTATGGCATCCCCACCTGCGCTCCTTGACAACCTTTCCCCCCCCTGTTTTACTCGGAGGCACAACCGCGTTGCCCGGAGCGTTCCATGCCAGAACTCTTCCAGGTGCTCACGGTCGAGGAGGCCGCCGCCCGCTTCCTGCCCCGGATCGCCCCGATCCCGGAGACCGAGGTGGTCCCGGTGCCGGAGGCGTTAGGGCGGGTCACAGCAGAAGACCTCGCCTCGCCGATGGACCTCCCCGCCTTCCCCCGGAGCAACATGGACGGTTTCTCCGTCCGGGCCGAGGACACCTTCGGGGCCACGGAGGGCCTGCCGGCCTACGTGAAGATCGTCGGCGAGGTCCCCATGGGGCAGGCTCCCGCGGTTCGGCTCAACCCGGGGGAGGGGGCGAAGGCGCACACGGGTGGGATGCTGGCCGACGGGGCGGATGCGGTCGTCATCGTGGAGCACACCCAGGCCGTGGACGCCACTACCATTGAGGTGGTCCGGCCCGTGGCCCCCGGCGAGAACGTCATCCAGGTGGGGGAGGACGTGCGGAAGGGACAGGTCCTCCTCGCCGCGGGGCAGCGCCTCCGGCCCCAGGACCTCGGGGGCCTGACGGCAGTGGGGATCACGGCGGTCCGGGTCCGGCGCCGGCCCCGGGTCACCATAGTCTCCTCGGGGGACGAGGTAGTCCCCCCCGACCGGGAGCCCGGGCCGGGCCAGATCCGCGACATCAACACCTACACCATCGGCGCCCTCGTCCGGGAGGCGGGCGGAATCCCGGTCCCCCTGGGCATCGCGCCGGACCGGGAGGAGGCGCTCCGGGCGTTAGCGGAGCGGGCCGTGGCCGAGGGGGACCTGGCCGTCTTCTCCGCCGGCTCCTCCGTGAGCGTCCGGGACATCACGGCAAAGGTGATCAGCGCCCTGGGGCGCCCGGGCGTCCTGGTCCACGGCATCTCCATCAAGCCGGGGAAGCCGACCATCCTGGCCCTGGTGGACGAGAAGCCGGTGGTCGGACTCCCCGGCAACCCCGTCTCCGCCATGGTCATTGCCGGGCTCTTCGTCCTCCCGGCGATCGCGGCGCTCCTCGGGCTCCGGGACCCCCCCCACCGGACCGAGGTGACGGCAATCCTCGGCAAGAACGTGAACTCGATCCCGGGGCGGGAGGACTACGTTCCGGTGCGGATCACCCGGAGGGACGGGGTCCTCACGGCCGAGCCGGTCTTCGGCAAGTCCAATCTTATCTACACCCTGGTCCGGGCGGATGGCCTGGTGAAGGTCCCGGCAGACGCCAGCGGAATCCCGGCGGGGGAGCGGGTGACGGTTCGCCTCTTCTGAAGAGCCGGTGCGCGTATGGTCCATCCGCTGAAGGGCAGGAAGGTTTACCTGGAGGACATCCCCCTCGACGTGGCGGTCGAGCGCTTCCTCACCGCCCTGGACGAGGTCGGGGCCTCCACCCGCCTGCCGGGGGAAGCCCTCCCGGTGGCCGAGTGCCTGGGGCGCGTGACGGCCCGCCCGGTCTGGGCGGCGCTCTCCTCCCCCCACTACCACGCGGCGGCCATGGATGGGGTGACGGTTCGAGCCAGCGAGACCCGGGGGGCCTCGGAGGCCACCCCCATCCACCTGAAGCTGGGAGAGCAGGCGCGCTGGGTGGACACCGGGGATGCCATCCCGGAGGGGTTCAACGCCGTCATCATGCTAGAGGCCCTGCAGCCGGTCGGGGACGAGGCGGTGGAGATCGTGGCCCCCGTCGCCCCGTGGCACCACGTCCGACCCATGGGGGAGGACATGGTGGCGACGGAGCTGATCCTGCCGGAGAACCACCGCCTCCGCCCCGTGGACCTGGGGGCCGCGGCCGGCTGCGGCTGCCCCACCCTCCTCGTCCGGCGGAAGCCCCGGGTGGCCATCATCCCCACGGGCACGGAGCTGGTCCCTCCCGGGACTGCCGTCAAGCCGGGGGACATCATCGAGTACAACTCCCTCATGCTCGCCGGCCAGGTGGAGGAATGGGGGGGCATCGCGACCCGGTTCCCCATCGTCCCGGACGAGTATCCCCGGGTCCTGGAGGCGGTCCGGGAGGCGCTCAAGGAGCACGACCTAGTCGTGGTGAACGCCGGCTCCTCGGCCGGCTCGGAGGACTTCACCGCGGCGGCCGTGGCGGAGCTGGGAAAGCTCCTGGTTCACGGCATCGCCATCCGGCCGGGCCACCCGGTGATCCTCGGGATTGCCCAGGGGAAACCGGTCCTGGGAATCCCGGGCTACCCGGTCTCGGCCGCCGTCACCTTCGAGCTGCTGGGGCGGCCCCTCCTGTGCCGGATGCTGGGCCTGCCGCTGCCGGGCCGGCCCAAGGTCCGGGCCACCCTGACCCGGAAGGTCCTCTCCCCCATGGGGGAGGACGAGTTCCTCCGGGTTAAAGTCGGGCAGGTCGGGGGCAAGGTTGTGGCCACCCCCGTCTCCCGCGGCGCCGGAGTCATCATGTCGCTGGTCCGGGCCGATGGCGTCGTGAAGATCCCGCGGGGCTCCGAGGGGCTGCACGCCGGGGCCGAGGTCACGGTGGAGCTCTTCCGCGACCCCGAGGAGATCGCCCGGACCATCGTGGCCATCGGGAGCCACGACCTCACGCTGGATCTGCTGGCGAGCTTCATCCGGCAGCGCCACCCGGACCTCACACTCGCCTCGGCCAACGTGGGGAGCCTGGGGGGACTGACGGCGCTGTCCCGGGGGGAGGCCCACCTGGCCGGCGCCCACCTCCTGGACGAGGCGACGGGGGAGTACAACCTCCCCTTCGTCCGCCAGACCCTTCCCGGCGTCCCGGCCGTCCTGGTGAACCTGACGTTCCGGGAGCAGGGGCTCATCGTCCCGAAGGGGAATCCCAAGGGCATCCGGACCCTGGAGGACCTCACGCGCCCGGATCTCCAGTTCATCAATCGGCAGCGGGGCTCTGGGACCCGCATCCTGCTCGACTATCAGTGTAAACAGCGGGGGATCTCCCCCGCGAGGATCCCCGGCTATGCCCGCGAGGAGTACACCCACCTGAACGTGGCCGCGGCCGTCCGGAGCGGCGCCGCCGACTGCGGCCTCGGCATCCTGGCGGCCGCCCGCGCCCTCGACCTGGCCTTCGTCCCGCTGCTTCAGGAGCGATACGACCTGGTGATCCCCAGGGCCCACTACGAGGCTCCGCTCCTCGTGCCCCTCCTCGCCCTCATCCGCGGCCCGGAGTTCCGGGCCGCCGTCGGCGCCCTGGGGGGCTACGGCGTGAGCCGCATGGGCGAGGTGGTGGGCGAGGTCTAGCGCCCGGCCGCGTCCGCGCCGTCGGGGCGGCCGCATCGCCCGGAGTGAGCCATGGCGATAAACGAATCTGCCCGCCGCTGGGTGAGCGACGTCGCCAGAACGTGCCGCCCCGCGGACGTCGTGTGGTGCGACGGTTCCGAGGCCGAGCGCGAGCGGCTCCTGGAGGCCGCCGTTCGCGTGGGGGACCTCATCCCCTTGAACCAGCGGGAACTGCGGAGCTGCTACCTCCACCGGAGCGCCGTGAACGACGTCGCCCGCACCGAGCACCTCACCTTCATCTGCTCCCGGGAGAAGGGCGACGCCGGCCCCACCAACAACTGGATGGCCCCGGTGGAGGCCTACGACCGCCTCACCAAAATTTTTGCCGGCTCCATGGAAGGCCGGACGATGTACGTCATCCCCTTCCTCATGGGACCGCCCGGCTCTCCTTTCAGCAAGGTCGGCATCCAGGTCACTGACAGCGACTACGTCGTCCTCAACATGCGGATGATGACCCGCATGGGGACGGTGGCCCTCGAGCAGCTCGGCGGTTCGGACAGCTTCACGCGCGGCCTGCACGCCAAGGCCGACCTGAACGTTGACCGGCGCTTTATCTGCCACTTCCCCGAGGACAACACCATCTGGAGCGTGGGGTCGGGCTACGGCGGCAACGCGCTCCTGTCCAAGAAGTGCATGGCCCTTCGCATCGCCAGCCACATGGGCCGACGCGAGGGGTGGCTCGCCGAGCACATGCTGATCGTCGGGGTCGAGAGCCCTGACGGCGAGATCACCTACATCTGCGGCGCCTTCCCAAGCGCCTGCGGCAAGACCAACCTCGCCATGCTGATTCCGCCGGCCTCCCTGAAGGGCTGGCGGGTCCACACGCTGGGGGACGACATCGCCTGGCTGCGCGTCGGTCCCGATGGCCGACTGTGGGCCGTCAATCCCGAGGCCGGCTTCTTCGGGGTGGTCCCGGGCACCAGCTCGAAGACCAACCCCAACGCCATGGCGACCATCCGGAAGAACACCCTCTACACCAACGTTGCGCTCAGGCCCGACGGCACCGTGTGGTGGGAGGGGCACGACGATCCCCCGCCGCCGCACGCGCGCGACTGGCGCGGGCGGCCATGGACGCCGGCGAGCGGAGAGCCGGCGGCGCACCCGAACAGCCGCTTCACCGCGCCCGCGAGTGCCTGCCCCTCCATCTCGCCCGAGTGGCAGAACCCGAAGGGGGTCCCGATCAGCGCCATCCTCTTCGGCGCGCGGCGCCAGACCCTCGTGCCACTCGTGTACCAGGCCTTCAGTTGGCAGCACGGCACCTTCCTGGGGGCCACCCTCTCCTCCGAGACCACCGCCGCGACCACCGGCGCCGTGGGCGTCGTGCGCCGGGACCCCATGGCCATGCTCCCCTTCTGCGGCTACAACATGGCCGAATACTGGGGGCACTGGCTCGCGATGGAAAAGCGAGCGTCGAAGCCGCCCAAAATCTTCCGCGTCAACTGGTTCCGCAGGGACGAGAAGGGCAAGTTCCTCTGGCCCGGGTACGGCGAGAACCTCAGGATCCTCAAGTGGGTGATCGAGCGCTGCAAGGGCGGCGGTGAAGCGGAGAAAACGCCCATCGGATACGTCCCCACGAAATCCGCCCTCGACCGCAAGGGGCTCACCGTTTCGGCCGACGCCCTCAAGGAGCTGCTCAGGGTGGACCGCGAGGGCTGGCGCGTAAACCTCCGCAGCCAGGCCGAGTTCTTCGAGAAATTCGGGGACCGGCTCCCCGCCGGCATCCGCGAGGAGTACGAAGCCCTGGCCCGCCGCCTCAAGGCGAAGTGAGCGTGTAAGGGTAGGCGACCCCTGAGCACCGGGAGATCATCATGCGCTGCCGGTGGAGCCCCGTACTGCTCCTCCTGCCCCTGAGCCTCCTCCTCCTGGCCGGGACCCGGGAGCTTGCCGGCCAGAAGGCGAATTGGATCGGCCGCGTCCCCGCGTTCGATGTCCAGGGCCACCGCGGAGCCCGGGGCCTGATCCCCGAGAACACCCTCCCCGCCTTCGAGCGGGCCCTCCAGCTCCGGGTGAACACCCTGGAGCTGGACCTCCACTTCACCCGGGACCAGCAGGTGGTGGTCATCCACGACCCGACCCTCGCGGCGGGCAAGTGCCGCAAGGTGGCAGCAGATGTGCCCGACCTCCCCGTGGCCATCGCCGGGCTCAGCCTGAAAGAGCTCAAGCGGGGGTACGTCTGCGACGTCAAGCAGAAGGAGTTCCCGAGGCAGGACCCGGCCTTCCGAGGGGAGATCGCCGCGGCCGACTACACCGTGCCCACCCTGCAGGAGATCTTCGACCTGGTGGCCGCCTTCGGCCGGACCGCGGACGCCCCCTACGCGCGGCGCGTCCGGTTCAACGCCGAGACCAAGCGGGTCCCGTTCGACCCGCAGCACATCGGGGATGACGGGCAGGCCTTCGAGCGGGCCATCGTCCGGCTCATCGAGCAGAACGGCCTGGCCGACCGGGTGACCATCCAATCCTTCGACCACCGCTCCGCCCTCCGGGTCCACCAGCTCAGTCCCGCCATTGAGACCGTCGTCCTCACCAGCACCGGCAACCCCGTTCGGCCGGACCAGCTGGCCAAGGAGGCCCAGGCAGCGGCCTGGTCCCCCACCTTCCGGTTCGTGGACCGGGACCTGGTGGAGCAGGCCCATCGGGGGGTGTCCGGGTGATCCCTTGGACGGTAAACGACGAGGCCAGCATGCGGACGCTCATCCAGATGGGCGTGGACGGGATCATTACCGATGTCCCCGATGTCCTGATCGCCCTCCTGACCCGCGAGTTCCCGCACCTCCGCCCCCCGCCGCCTTGACACCCCCGGGGGCCCTCCCGGAGAATGGCGGCACACCATGCTTCCCGAACGCGGCACCGTCTTCTTCCCCGAGCGGGCGTTCATCGGGACCCCGGCCGACGCGGGTCTCGCCTACGAGGATGTTTTCTTCCGGACGACCGATGGCGTGCGGCTGCACGCCTGGTGGGTCCCCCATCCCCGAGCTATCGCCACCTGGCTCTGGTTCCACGGGAATGCGGGCAACATCTCCCACCGCCTGGAGAACCTCGCCCTCCTGCACGAGGCGGTGCCGGTGTCGGTCTTTCTCTTCGACTACCGGGAGTACGGCCGGAGCGAGGGGGAGATCTCCAAGGCCGGCACCTTCCTGGACGGTGAGGCCGCCTTCCAGGCGGCTGCGGCCCGGGCGACGGAATCCGGTCTGCCGCTCATCCTGTTCGGCCGCTCGCTGGGAACGGCGCTCGCCGTGCATATCGCTGCCCGCCACCGGTGCGCGGGTGCAGTCCTCGAGGCGGCCTTCACGTCCAGCGCCGACGTGATCCGCCTCTACTTTCCCTTCCTCCCCCCGCCCTCCCCCGGCACCCCGACGTACGATTCCCTGGCGCAGATCGGGAGCGTCCGCTGCCCGGTCCTCTTCCTGCACGGGGAGAGGGACGAGATCATCCCGCTCGAGATGGCCCGGCGCCTCTTCGCCGCCGCCCGCGAGCCCAAGGCCCTCGAGGTCATCCGGGGGGCCGGCCACAACGACACGTACGTCGTCGGGGGCCGGGCCTACTTCGAGACCCTGGCCCGCTTCGTGCGGGAGGCCACGGCCCGGGCGGCTGTGGCCTGATGCCCACCCGCCTGCCATCCCTGCCCGCCCACCCCCGGATCCTCGTCTATACGCCCGTCGAGGGAGACCGCTATCCACCGTTCCTGCGACGCGCCCTGCCCGGAGCCCGCTTCCTGTTCTGCCGGTCGCCCGCGGAGGTCCTCCGGAAGATGCCGGAGGCGGAGGTGGTCTTCGGCTACAGGGTCCCCGCGGAGGCCTTCGCCGCCGCCCGCCGCCTTCGGCTCATCCAGGCCATGTCCGCCGGGGTGGACGGCTTCCTCCGGTCCCCCCTGCCAGCCGGCGTTCCCCTCTGCCGTGCCGTGGGGGTGTTCGAGGATCGCATGGCGGAGTACACCCTCGCCTACCTCCTAGCAGTGAGCCAGGGCGTGCCGCGGGTTCTGGCCCAGCAGGCGGCGCACCGCTGGTCGCCGTTTGTCCCCCAATACCTCCAGGGGCGGCTGCTGGGGATCGCCGGCTACGGCGCCATCGGCCGGCTCGTCGGCCGGAAAGCCCGGGCCCTCGGGATGCGCGTCTGGGGGCTGCGGCGGACAGGAGGGCGGGCAAGCGGGGCAGAGCGGATCTTCAGGATGGAGGAAATGGAGGTCTTCCTCAGGTCCCTCGATTTCCTCGTCGTCCTGCTCCCCCTCACCCCCGAGACCCGCGGCCTCATCGGGCGGCGCGCGCTTCGGGCGATGCGGCGGAGCGCCTGGCTCATGAACATCGGCCGGGGTCCGGTCGTGGACGAGGCAGCCCTCCTTCACGCCTTGGATCGGGGCTGGATCGCGGGGGCGGTCCTGGACGTGTTTGCCGAGGAGCCGATCCCACCGGACCATCCCTTCTGGCGGCATCCAAAGGTGATCGTCACCCCGCACATTGCCGGCGCTGCCTTCCCCGAGCGGGAGGTGGCCGTCCTCGTGGAGAACCTCCGGCGGCTGCGAAGCCGCCGTCCCCTCAGGGGCCTGGTCAGGCCCACCCGCGGGTACTAGCCCCTGCCCATGCGCGGCCGCCCTCCTGGAACCCCACCAAGGGGCGAAGACTCCGCTGCGCTGGGGGAAGAGGCCACCGAGCCAGGAGCGCTACCTCTACCGCTTGGCGGCGCGTCTTCCCGAACGCTCGCAGCCCGATCTCAACCATTAGTGAGATAGACATCTCGCTTGCGGTCAAACACGCTTTCCATTAGAGTTCGTAGGCCTTCCATGATTTTAAGATCCTTGCCAGATTGGGATTGTTTTCCTCCTCGACCTCGTCTCTTCGCGCCATCAGGAGGGGATCGCATGCCCCGGAAACGCCCTCCTCATCTGTTGATGTTCAGCGTCTTCCTCCTGCCCCTCCTCACCTCGCACCACGCTGAGACTGCCGAATTTACGATCAAGCCTGTCGTCCTGACTGGAGATACCGCTCCAGAGGGAGGGGAATTCGTCGACCTTCTCACTTTCGCGGCGAATAATCTCGGCGCGATCGCTTTCTCGGGCAGGACGAACCCCTTCATTCCCTTTGGCGGTTTTGGTCTTTATCTGGTTGCGGAGGGAAGGATTACAAGACTTATCAAGCCAGGCGATCCGATTCGTGTGTCCTGCGACGTTACGTTTGAACTGCTAGGCATTAGCTCATCGTCCCCAGGACCTCCATTCATGAACGACTCCGGCGATATTGTTTTTCCCGAAGCGCATCCTTCTCTTCTTCATGGTCTCCCCGCCCTTTATTCGGGTGGGACCTTGACCCGTCTCGGGGTGTGCCCCGATATTTTTGGTCCGGGGGGCTTCGTACGCACCATCGACGTGGTTGTAACTTCGATGAATAACACCGGCACGATAGCCTTACAGCTCTTCACGCTTGACAGGGGCATTGAGCACTTCCTCATTCGGGGTGGAACCCCGACCCTCCTTGCCCTGCGAGGCGCCTCCGCACCCGGAGGAGGGACAATCGATTCGGCCACCATCCCCGCTATCAGTGATCTCGGAGATGTCCTGGTTTGGTTCAGCACTGGAATCACCTCCGCGCCCCAACCCCCCGCACCCAGCGGCATATTCATCCAGACTGGGAGTTCAAGAATTCCCGTTGCGCTCTCCGGGGGGCCAGCCCGAGAGGGCACCACATTCCGGCAATTTGGGGGTGCAGCGGCGGATATGAATAACGTAGGGCAAGTTGTCTTTGTGGCTGAACTGAGCGATTTCACCTGGGCCATTTTCCGCCGAGCTCCCGATGGCACCCTTACGAGCCTCGTGCATCAGGATGATGCTGCCCCGGGAGGGGGGACGTTTTGGAGCGCTCTTGGTTTTGGGAATTTTGTTACGATCCAGGTTGACATCAATGACAAGGGAGATATCGCCTTTGGGTCAAGCAATGGAATCTTTCTCCTGAGCACGGAAGGCGCGTTATCCAAAGTTGTGCGGAGGGGCGATACAGCGCCGAGGGGCGGGACTTTTCAGTTCGTTTTTGGTCGGCTCAATAATAAGCGCGAGATCGCATTCCAATCGCAATTATCCACGGGCCAGCGCGGGATCTTCCTTGCCTCTCCAGGTGGTCTGGAGATGGAGATCGTCGATCCGGTGCCGGACCTGCTGGCAGAACTCACCCAGACGGCGGAGGAAGCCAAGGCCGCGCTGGCGCAACGAGTCGAGACGGTCAGAGGGGTGGCCGCCGACGGGGTGGCCCGGGTGGTGGTCCGGGTGATCCCCCCGGGGCCGGGCACGGTGGAACTTGCCCTGGTGGATGCCGCTGGCACGCCGCTTGCTCCTGCGGAGGAGGCCGGCTTCCTGACCCAGGTAGGAGACACAGTGGGGTCCAATAGCCTCTTCGTGCCCACCGTGCAGGTCCCCGACAGGGGCCCGATGGCCTTCGCCATCTACCATGCTCCGAGCCGCTTTGCGCGGGCGGGATCCGGGGATGCCAACGAGAGGGATCGGCAGGTCTCCCTCCGCGGCCGCTTCACCCCCCAGACGGGCGAGGCGGCCCAGGAGGCCACGATCCCGATCACGATCGCCCGGCCTCCCGTAGTCCTCGTGCATGGCCTGTGGGGCTCGGAGAAAAGTTGGAGCAACTTCGTACCCCTAATAACCAATGCTCCGTTCTCATTAAATTTCGCAGACTACGAGGATTTCAATGCCGCAGGGCTGAGCTTCAACACGCCGGTCGTGGGAAACCAAATTAAGAGCTTTATCCAAGAGTTTAAGACAACAGAACAGGTTGCTGCCATCCAAGCCGATGTAGTCGCCCACAGCATGGGGGGCCTGCTGGTTCGGGGGCTGCCCCTGCTTGGCAGTGCGTTCTTCCGCGATGATAACTTCGGCCTGGGCGACACCCATAAGCTCGTCACCATCGGCACGCCCCATTTTGGCTCTGCTCTTGCACGCCGGGTGCGCCGAAGCGCCTGCCTGAGCGATGCGCTCAACGCTGCGGGGTTGCGAACGGATCAAGGCGCCGTTGCCGATATGGTTCCGCGGAGCCCAAACCTCGAGCTCGTGAACCGGAATCTCTCCCCCATCAGGATGCACACGATTGTGGGCATTGCGAGCCCGCAGCAGAAGGCAGCGAGCCAAACCAGCCCGAAATTCCAGACGCTCAGCATCGGGTGTGCGGGGGCGATTCCCCCGGGGGGTCTGGATCAGATCTTCCGGACGCTGGATCACGATCTCGTGGTCGAGGCGGCGAGCCAGCGGGGGAGTTTTTCCCCCGGCGCCCTGAGCGTAAGCACGTTTGGCCCTTTCCCCCTTAGCGATGCGGTCATCCACACGCGGATCCCGAAACTTTTCATCGGCCAGGCCGAACTGGAATCCGGAGCCATTGCCCAGCGAGTCATCCTCCTGCTAAATGGCGTGCTGGAGTCAGAACTCTTTGACTTCTTTGTGCGACCCCCAGGGCTGCGGTAGCCAACCGAGAGTTAGCGGGCAGATCGTTCTCCGCCTGATACCTCTTCGGGAGGAGGAAAGGGAATGAAGTCCAGGGCCCGCCATTGGCTGAGAGGTGTGTCCGCTCTTCTCCTCAGCCTCTCGACTTTCCCGATTGTCTCGGCCGCGGCGGGATCCCCAATTACTCTTCGCATACTCTCCCCTGCCGACGGGACCGCCGTGGAGCCCGGGGAGACCCTGACCGTGACGGTCGAGGCCTCGCCGACTGACCGGTTCCGGGGCGTCGCCGTCCTCTCTCCGCTTGCCAGCGACTTCAAGACCGCTCCCCCCTTCGTCTTCACCCTCGAGATCCCTCCCGACGCTCCCCTAGGGCCCCAGCCACTCACCGCCTTTATCGGCCTCGGCAAGGATGACTCCGTCAAATCAACGATTACGATTCATGTGGAGACCGTGGCGCCGGTTCAAATGATCCGGGTGAGGTCAAGGACTGTTGGCCGGCCAGCCAGCGTTGCTCTGATTGCAGGAGTGACCGAGCAGCGGCTCAAGGTGGAGGGTACTTTCACCGACGGGACGACGCGTGATATCTCGAAATCCCGGGAGATCACATATGTCTCGAGCAATCCCCAAGTGGCCACTGTCACTCCTGAGGGCCTGGTCGAGGCCGTGGAGCCCGGGACGACCACGATCACCGTGACCTACAAGGACAAATCCACCACCGTCCCGGTCACCGTGAAGTTCAGAAAGCTCACCGTCCCCCTCGACATCAAGCCGGATGATCGGCGCAACACCATCAACCTCGACTCCGGGGGGCATGTGCGCGTGGCCATTCTGTCCACGCCGACCTTCGCTGCCACCACGGTGAACACCCCGACCGTGCGCTTCGGCCCAGGGCAGGCCCCGCCCCTCGCTGGAGACGATGACGAAGACGATGAGGAGGAGGATCGGGAAGGCCGGCGGAAGCACACGGGGACAAGGGGCAAGCCGAAGCATCACCTGGAAGATACTAACGACGATGGCCGGCCCGACCTCCTCCTCCAGTTCTCGATCCCCGCCACCGGCCTCACGTGTGCCGACACCCAGGCCACCCTCAGCGGCGTCACCTTCTCGGGCGATCGGATGAGCGGGAGCGACGCCATCCGGGTCGTCGGCAAGGCCTGCCGGTAGGGGAGCCACCCTCCAAGCCGGCAGCGTCACCCACAGCCTGGGGGGCCGCGGGGACCGGGGGCTGCCGCTCCGGGGGTAGGCCCACTTCCGCAGCCACACCTTCCAGCGCACGTCCTCACTGAGAACGGGCCCCGACCGACCAGGGGGCCATCGAAGCCCTGGTCCACAATAGCCATGGGCGGTAGAATAGAGTAGCCGAAGCGGAGGGGGCTACCCGCTGCCGCGCGGAGGCCCCTTGCTGTCTATTCTCATGTCTCATGAGGCGCGATGGCTCCACATCCCCCCATCATCAATACGTCCGATGGCCTCGTCGGAGTGCTCGATGATGTCCGGCCCGCCCCCATCGTCGCCCTCGACACCGAGGCCGACTCCTTCCACCACTACTACGAGAAGCTTTGTCTCATCCAGGTGGCCACACCCGACCGCGAGGCCCTGGTGGACCCGCTCGCCGGTCTGGATCTGCGGCCTCTGGTAAAGCTCCTGGAGTCGAAGCGCCTCATCGTTCACGGGGGCGATTACGACCTCAGGCTCCTCCACCGGCACTTCGGCTTCGTCCCGGGCGAACTCTTCGACACCATGCTGGCCGCGCAACTGCTCGGCCAAAAGGAACTCGGCCTGGCCGCCCTCATTCAGCGGTACTTCGGCGTCGCGATGGACAAGGGAGTCCAGCGGGCGGACTGGTCGCGACGCCCGCTGCCCCCAGACCTCGCCGCCTATGCGCTGGGCGACATCCGGTATCTCCTCCCGCTGGCCGGGCGCCTCGAGACGGAGCTGGCCGCCACGGGACGCCTTGCCTGGCATCGGGAGACCTGCCAGCGCCTCGCCGCCGTCCGCTTCAGCCCGCGCGAGCCGGACCCCGAGCGAACGTGGCGGCTCCGGGGGAGCCACGCCCTCCCCCCGCCCGCCCTGGCCGTCCTCCGGGAGCTCTGGGGATGGCGCGAGGCGTTGGCGCGGGACCGGGATGTCGCGCCGTTCCGGATCATCGGCAACGAGTACCTGGTCAACCTGGCGGCAAAGGCAGCCGAAGTGGGGGCCGTGGGCATCCCGCCAGGGGTGAAGCTCCCCCGCAACGTCACGGGCGCCCTCCGGGAAGGGCTGGAGGCAGCCATCGCCCGAGGGCTGGCCCTCCCCCCCGAGGCTTGGCCGGTCCTCCCCGAACCGGAGCGCCAACCCCAGGACCCGGCCCTGGGCCCGAGGGTCGCGCGGTTACGCGAGGCCCGGGATGCCGCCGCCAGGCGCCTCCTGCTCGACCCCGCGCTGGTAGCCCCGAAGTCGGCCCTGGTGGCCATCGCCACCACCTGCCCCTCCACACTGGATGGACTGCGGGCCCTGGACGTTCTCTACCACTGGCAGGCGGATCTGCTGGGGCCTGACCTCCTCAACGCCCTGGCCCCGCCCGCGGGCCCACCCGGACGTCGCCGGCGCCGCCGGCGCCGCCGCCGACCCGCAGCCGCCCGTCCTCCCGCGGGTTGACACCCCTCTCCCTTTCTGATAGGGGGAGAGGGCTTTCGCCGCTCCGAGAGAACCGATGGCCAGATCCCACGTTGCCGCCAAGACGCGGATCTTCACCGAATCGGTCATCCGGGAGATGACCCGGCTGGCGGAGCAGCACGACGCCATCAACCTGGCCCAGGGCTTCCCGGACTTCCCGGCGCCAACCGAGGTGAAGGAGGCGGCCGTCGCCGCCATCCGCGCCGACGTGAACCAGTACGCCATCACCTGGGGCGCCAAAACCTTCCGGGACGCCCTGGCAGCCAAGGTGAAGTGGTCATTGGGTCTCGAACTCGACCCGGAGCGGGAGATCACAGTCACCTGCGGCAGCACCGAGGGGATGATCGCCGCCCTGATGGGGGTGATTGACCCGGGGGACGAGGTCATCGTCTTCGAGCCCTTCTACGAGAACTACGGGCCCGACGCCATCCTCTCCGGGGCCACCCCGCGCTACGTTGCCCTGCGCCCTCCCGACTGGACCTTCGACCCGGCCGACCTCGCGCGGGCCTTCACCGCCCGGACGAAGGCGGTGGTCCTCAACACGCCCAACAATCCCACCGGCAAGGTCTTCAGCCTCGAGGAGCTCCAGGCCATCACGGCCCTCTGCCAGGAGCACGACACTCTCCTGGTGACGGACGAGATCTACGAGCACATCTACTACCCCAGCGCCGGGCACCCCCTCCGGCACCTCTGCCCGGCGACGCTTCCGGGGATGCGGGAGCGCACCATCGTGGTGAACGGCCTCTCCAAGACCTACGCCGTGACCGGATGGCGGATCGGCTACGTGCTGGCCCCGCCGGCCATCACCGCCGCCATCCGGAAGGTCCACGACTTCCTCACGGTGGGAGCCCCCGCCCCGCTGCAGGAGGCGGGGGCCGCGGCTCTGCGCTTCCCGCCCGCCTACTACCAGCGCCTGCAGGCCGAGTACCAGGAGCGGCGAGACTTCCTCTGCGGGGCGCTCCGGGAGGTGGGCTTCCGGTTCCGCGACCCGGACGGGGCCTACTACGTGATGGCCGACTTCACGCCCTTCGGCGCCGCCCACGATGTCCAGTTCGCCGAGCACCTGACCCGCGCCGTGGGGGTGGCCGTTGTCCCCGGCAGCAGCTTCTTCCACGACCCCGCCATGGGCCGCCACTACGTCCGGTTCTCTTTCTGCAAGCGCCTGGAGACGCTCGCTGAGGCGGCCCGTCGCCTCCGGCGCCTGCGGCCCTCCCGCTAAGGCCCGGGAGAGGTCGAGCCCCTCCCCGGCGCCGGGCCCTTCCTCCCGCACAACCCACCCCCTCCGCCCGTGCCCCGGCCCCGCAGCACCCCCCTTGACAGGGTACCCGTCGCCGAAGTAGTTTGTACTAATTATCTTGATACAAATGGTGCTCCCCATGCCGCTACGCCTACGCCTGAAGCCGGACCGCACCCTCTACACCCAGGTGATGGACCAGGTCCGGGCGGCGGTCGCCGCCGGGGGCCTGAAGGCCGGCGACCGGCTCCCCCCCGTTCGCCGCCTGGCCGGGACGCTCGGCGTCACCCCCAACACGGTGGGCCGGGCCTACGCTGCCCTGGGACGGGAGGGGCTTCTGGCTACACGGCGGCGCGCCGGGACGATTGTGGCGATGCCGCCGGGGGACCCACGGCTCCTCGCGCGGCGGGCGGGGCAGGTCCGGGGTCT
Organism: Candidatus Methylomirabilota bacterium; assembly: GCA_022614955.1. Taxonomy (GTDB): domain Bacteria; phylum Methylomirabilota; class Methylomirabilia; order Methylomirabilales; family JACPAU01; genus JACPAU01. Next base: position 20,871 of record JAKEHP010000254.1, on the reverse strand, counting down.
CCTCGGCCGGGCGGCCCTAGAAGCGTTGAGCCTGGGGGCAGAGCCGGCAGAGATCGAGGCAGCGCTTTCCCTGCAGCTCGGCCGGTGGCGGACGGCCGGAGCGCCCGACGCCGTGGCACCCCCGGCTGCCGCCCGGCGCAGGGAGCCTGCCACATTGCGCCTCGTCGGGAGCCACGACCTGACCCTCGATCTACTCCCCGCCGCCCTGCGCCAGACAGGCCTCCGCCTTTCCCTGGACATCCGCGCCGTGGGGAGCCTCCCCGGCCTCCTCGCGCTCAGGCAGGGGGAGGCGGACATCGCGGGCGTTCACCTACTCGACCCGGCGACGGGGGAGTACAACGGGCCCATCGTGGCCCGCCTCTTCCCGGGAGAGCGGATGGCCCTCGTCACGGTGGCCCATCGAGAGCAAGGGCTGCTCGTGGCGCCGGGCAACCCGCGGGGCCTGCGGCGCCTGGCCGACCTCGCCCGGTCCGGGGTGCGGCTGATCCGGCGGACGGCCGGCTCCGGGACCCACCTGTTGCTGGAGTGGGGGCTGCGGCAAGACGGGATCCCGATGGCGCGGCTGCGCCCCGTCCCCCGGGAGGCCACCACGCACCTCGAGGTCGCCGCGGCCGTGGCCCGGGGGGAAGCTGACGCCGGCCTGGGCCTCCGGGCGGCTGCCGAGGCCTTCGGTCTCGGCTTTGTCCCCCTGTTCCGCGAGCGTTACGATCTCGTCTGCCCCCTGGCGCGCGTAAGCCGCCCCCCGCTGACCATCCTCCGCGCCGCCCTGCGGGACCGGGCTTTCCGGCAGCAGGTCCGGCACCTGGGGGGCTACGACACCCGCGAGACCGGCCGGGTGCGGGAGGTGAACTAGATGCGACGGAAACCCTCCAGGTGGCAACCGATGGTCGTCGGACTCCTCCTCGCTCTCCTGTTAGGGCCCAGAGCCGCCGCCCCGCAGGAGCGAACGGTCCTCCTCGCGACCACGACCAGCACCCAGGACTCCGGCCTCCTCGACGTCCTCGTCCCGCTCTTCGAGAAGAAAACGGGCTACACCGTCAAGGCTATCGCCGTCGGGACCGGGCAGTCCCTGGCACTGGGCGCCCGGGGCGAAGCTGACGTGGTCCTGGCCCATGCTCCGGAACTCGAGCGCCGCTACGTCGCCGAGGGGAACCTGACGAATCGCCGTCCCGTCATGCACAACGACTTCATCCTGGTGGGTCCGCCCGCCGACCCGGCGGGGATTCGGGGGGCGACGGGAGCGGCCGAGGCCTTCCGGAGGATCGCCGGACGCCAGGCCCGGTTCGTCTCGCGGGGCGACAACTCCGGCACCCACAACAAGGAGCAGACCCTCTGGAAGGCCGCCGCCGTCGGGCCCAAGGGGCGCTGGTACCTGGAGTCGGGGCAGGGGATGGGGGTGACGCTCATCATCGCTTCAGAGAAGGGGGCCTACACGCTGACGGACCGGGGGACGTACCTGGCCTTCCAGCAGCGGCTCCGCCTCGCCATCCTCCTCGAGGGGGACGCCCCGCTCCTCAACCCGTACCACGTGATGGAGGTGAACCCGGCCCGGCACCCGAAGGTCAACGCGGCGGGGGGGAAGGCCCTCGCGGACTTCCTGGTCTCGGCCGAGGCGCAGGAGGTGATCCGGACCTTCGGCGTGGAGCGCTACGGCCAACCACTCTTCTTCCCAGACGCCAACACGGCCGCGCCCGGAGGCGGGTAGCATGGACCTGATCTGGGAAGGCATCCGGGAGGCCCTGCGGCTCGTCCTGACGGGCGACCCGGGGGTCTGGGAGATCACGCTCCTCACGCTCCGGGTCTCCGGGGCAGCCCTGCTCGTTGCCCTCCTGCTGGGCCTGCCCGGGGCCGCCCTCCTCGCCTTCGGCCGCTTCCCGGGGCGGCACCTGCTGGCGAGCGCCGTCAACGCCGGGATGGGGCTCCCGCCGGTCGTCGTGGGCCTCCTGGTCACGATCCTCCTCTGGCGGAGCGGCCCCCTGGGCTTCCTGGAGATGCTCTTTACGCCGAGTGCAATGGTCCTCGCCCAGACGATCATCGCGCTGCCGATCGTCACCGGGCTCGCCATGGCGGCGCTGCAGGCCCTGAATCCCCGGCTCCGTTTGCAACTCCTCGCCCTCGGCGCCTCGCCGGTGCAGGCGGTCGCCCTCCTCCTGTACGAGGCGCGCGGCGCCCTGCTCGCCGCGGTCATGGCGGCCGGCGGCCGGCTCCTCGCGGAGGTGGGCGCGGTCCTCATGGTCGGCGGGAATATCCGGGGCCTCACCCGCGTCCTCACGACCGCGACGGTCCTCGAGACCAGCATGGGGAAGTTCGAGACAGCCATCGCCCTCGGGATCATCCTGCTCGCCCTGGCCTTTGCGCTGAACGCCGCCCTCACCTCCGTCCAGCAGCGGGCGCGCCGTCCATGAGCGCACCGTTCACCAGCCTGCGCGATGTCCGGGTCCGCTATGGGGACCGGACGGTTCTGGCGGTGGGGGCCCTTACGGTGGAGCGCGGGGAGATCCTCGCCCTCCTCGGGCCGAACGGGGCAGGGAAATCCACCCTCCTCCGGGTGCTGACGCTCCTCGAGGCCCCGTCGGCTGGCGAGGTGATCTTCGAGGGAGCCCCCGTTGCGGCCGCGGGGCGGGTCTCCTGGCGTCGGCGGCTGAGCTGCTGCTTCCAGGAGCCGCTCCTGCTCGACGCCACCGCCCTGACGAACGCCGCGCTGCCGCTGCGCCTGCGGGGGGTGCCCCGGCACGAGGCGGAGACCCGGGCGCTCCGCTGGCTCGAGCGCCTCGGTGTGGCCGGGGTGGCTGGCCGGCGGCCTGCGACCCTCTCCGGGGGGGAGGCGCAGCGGGTGAGCCTGGCGCGGGCGTTCGCCCCCGACCCGGACCTGCTCGGGCTGGACGAGCCCTTCGCCGCCCTCGACCCGGGGAGCCGCGAGCCGCTGCAGGAGGAGTTCCTGGCCCTGCAGCGAGAGCGTGGGATAGCGGCGGTCCTGGTCACCCACGACCGGGCCGAGGCCCTGCGGCTGGGCGACCGGGTCGCGGTCCTGCTCGAGGGCCGGGTGGCGCAGGTGGGGCCGGCAGCGGAGGTCTTCACGCGGCCGGCCACCCCGGCCGTCGCGCGCCTCGTGGGGGCGGACACCATTCTGGAGGGGACCGTTCTGGGGGCGGCGGAGGGTCTCCTGACCCTGGAGGTGGCGGGAAACCGGGTCCAGGCAGTCGGGACCCTCCCCGCCGGGGAGCGGGCCCTCCTGTGCCTCCGCCCGGAGGATGTGACGCTGCTGCCGGCGGCGGAGAGGGGGCGCGTGAGCAGCGCGCGGAATAATCTCCCCGGCCGGGTGGTCAGGCTCGTCGCGGCCGGGCCGCTGCTCCGGGTCCACCTGGACTGCGGCGCGCCCGTGACGGCCCTGGTGACCCGGCCCTCCGCCGCCGCGCTCGGTCTGGCGGAGGGGACAGCGGTCATCGCCACCTTCAAGGCCTCCGCAGCCCACTGCCTGCCACGACTCTCTCCGCGCCCCTAGGCCGCTCGGCCACCGCTTTTTGCCTTGACTTGTCCCCGGCTCTGGACTAGGCTGACGCGTGGTAGGTTTTCCCCTACCGACGGTGGGTATGCGCCGGTCGCTCACGCCAGAGGTTCTGCTCTTCCGCTCCGTTCCGGCCCAGTCGTCCACCCCTAGCCAGCCTGCACGCCCCGGGACCCCCGGGGCGTTCCTGTTTCTCCCCGTTTCTCCCCGCTCCCCCCAAGGAGGTGAAAGATGAATGAAACGGAGGCGCAGCTCTTTGCGCGGCTGAAGGAGGAGCATCCCGAATTCCGCCGCCTCGCCGAGAAGCATCGGGAGTACGACCAGAAGATCGGGGAGTTCGACCGGATCTACTATTTGACCACCGAGCAGGAGCGGAAGCGCAAAGAGCTGCAGAAGATGAAGCTCGTGGTGAAGGACCAGATGTACGCCATCATGCGCCAGTTCATGGGACAGAATGAGAAGGTTCTCTCATCTTGACCCGCAGGGGCGGGCCAAGATGGTGGATGTGACCGCCAAGCCCGAGACCGCCCGCGAGGCGGTGGCCCGCGGTCACGTCGCGTGCCAGAAGCAGACCATCCGCCTGATCCTGGACGAGGCCCTCCCCAAGGGTGACGTGCTGGCGGCTGCGCGCGTAGCGGGCATCCTGGCCGCCAAACGGGTTGACCAGCTCATCCCTCTCTGCCATCCCCTCCTCATCACCTCCGCCGAGGTGACCTTCGCCCCCCGCGAGGACGCGGCCCGCATCGAGATCGAGTCCCGGGTAAAGACCACCGGGCAGACGGGGGCCGAGATGGAAGCCCTCACCGCCGTGTCGGTGGCCGCCCTGACCATCTATGACATGTGCAAGGCCGTGGACAAGGGGATGGTGATCGGCGACGTCCGCCTGGTGGCGAAGCGCGGCGGCAAGAGCGGAGAGTACCTCCGCCCCGGCGAGGAATAGCCCCGCGGCGCCTGGATGCGCCGCGCCCCGACCATGCACGAGCCCCCGCCGATCGCCTTCTTCTTCTCTGACGAGTACGCCCGTTTCGACTACGGTGCCGCCCACCCCATGCGGATCAGCCGGTTGGCGCTGACCGTCGAGGTGGCGGGCGCCTACGGCCTGCTCGACGGCCCGGGCGTCCGGGTGCTGCCCGCGAAGCCCGCCCCCGACGAGGACCTCCACCGCTTCCACCGGCCCGAGTACCTGGCCGCCCTCAAGCGGGCCTCCGCCGGCGAGCCCGGGTGGGACCTGCTGCGATGGGGTCTCGGGAGCGGGGATAACCCCACCTTCCCCGGCCTCTACGAGTACTCGGCCCTGCTGGCAGGCGCGACGCTCTCTGCCGGGAGGCTGGTGGAGGCGGGGGAGGTCCGGGTCGCCTTCAACATCGCGGGGGGGCTGCACCACGCCGCCCCCGCCCGCGCCTCCGGCTTCTGCTACGTGAACGATGCCGCGGTGCTCATCGCGGAGTTCCTCGCCCGGGGCAGGCGGGTGGCGTACGTGGACATTGACGCCCACCACGGGGATGGCGTGCAGTTCGGGTTCTACGACACCGACCGGGTCCTGACCATTTCCCTGCACGAGACCGGCGAGACCCTCTTCCCCGGCACCGGGTTCCCGGAGGAGACCGGGGCGGGGCCCGGGGAAGGGTTCAGCGTGAATGTCCCCCTCGCCCCCGGCACCGACGACGAGATTTTCCTCTGGGCGCTGGAGGCCGTGGTCCCTCCCCTGCTGCGGGCCTACGCCCCCGACCTGCTCGTCACCCAGCTCGGGATCGACACGCACCGGACGGACCCGCTGGCCCACCTCAAGCTCACCATCCAGGGGTTCCGGCGGGCCGTGGAGATCCTCCGGGGGTGCGACCTCCCGTGGGTCGCGCTGGGGGGCGGGGGATACGACCTGGCGAACGTCCCCCGGGCCTGGGCGGCCGCCTGGGCCGTCATGACGGGCCGGGAGATCCCGGACCTGCTCCCGGACGCCGCCCGGCGCGCCCTCCAGGAGCAAGGCATTCGGCTGGAGACCCTGAGCGACCCGCTCGCTCCGCCCGACCCCCTCGAGCGGGCGCAGGCCTGGCGATACGCCCGGGCGAGCGTGGCGGCCGTCCAGGAGCTCATCTTCCCGCGGTTCGGGCTGGCGGCCGGCGGGGCGGTCCCGGCCCGGGGGGTGCCTATGGGATAAGATCCGATCCGCGTGAGCCGGAGGTGCCACCCGTCTTTGCCGCGCAGCCGTGGGCCGGCCGCCCCGGCGCGGGCGCCGAGGAGACCCGGATGCCCTTTCAGGACAGGACCTTGACCTGCGTGGACTGCGGCCAGGAGTTCGTCTTCACCGTGGGGGAGCAGGAGTTCTTCGCCCAGAAGGGATTCACCAACGAGCCGAAACGCTGCAAGCCTTGCAAGGCCCTCCGGCGCGGGGCGACCGGGAACCCCACGCGGGAGGAGCACGAGGTGACGTGCTCCCAGTGCGGGCAGCGGACCACGGTCCCCTTCCGGCCGGTCCTGGACAAGCCGGTCTACTGCAAGACCTGCTTCCAGGCCCGCCGCGCATCCGCCCCCCGCTCTACGCCGGCCTGATTTTCCTGCCCCAGTCCGCCCGGCCGCCCCCCACGGGTGGCCGGGCGTTCTTCTGCGCCCTCAGGGCGGGAACTTTCCGTTGAACCCCCCTCGGAACTATGCTAAGCAAGACCCGTCGCCGGGAGGCGACGACGGATGGCCGCGAAAGATCCCGCAGACGTAGGGGCCTTGCTGCGTCAGCTCCCTTCGGTGGAGGAGGTCCTCCAGGAGCCCACCGCTCGCGCCCTCCTCGAGCGCCTGCCCCGCTGGGCGGTCCTGGACGGGGTGCGGGAGGCGCTGGAGCGCGCCCGCCGGCAGATCCTCACCGGCGGAGCCCCGCCCGAGGACCTGGCGGCCGCAGCAGCCGCCCTGGCCGAGGCCAAGGCGCGCCCGAGCCTGCGGCGGGTCATCAACGCGACCGGCGTCATCCTGCACACCAACATCGGCCGGGCCTGCCTCCCGGAGGCCGCCCTGCAGGCCCTGCTTCAGGCGGGACGGGCGTACTCCACCCTGGAGTTCGACCTCGAGGCCGGGGCTCGCGGTTCCCGGCAGGTACATGTGGAGGGGCTGCTCAGGCGCCTGACGGGCGGAGAGGCGGCCTTCGCTGTCAACAACAACGCCGCCGCCGTCCTCCTGGCCATCAACACGCTGGCCGAGGGGCGGGAGGTCATCGTCTCCCGGGGGGAGCTGGTGGAGATCGGCGGCTCCTTCCGGATCCCCGACGTGATGCGGAAGGCCGGCGGCCTCCTCCGGGAGGTGGGGACCACCAACCGGACGCACCTCCATGACTACGAGGCAGCCCTCTCCGAGCGGACCTCCCTCCTCCTGACGGTCCACCCGAGCAACTTCGCCATCGTGGGGTTCACGGCGGCGGTTCCCCTGGCGGAGCTCACCGACCTAGGGAAGCGCCATCACGTGCCGGTGATGGTAGATCTGGGGAGCGGGGCGCTCGCCGACCTGAGTCCCTACGGCGTCACCGGGGAGGAGACAGTGCCGGCCGTCCTGCGGCAGGGGCCGGACCTGGTCACCTTCAGCGGGGACAAGCTGCTGGGGGGCCCCCAGGCGGGGCTGGTGGTGGGGCGCCGAGCGCTGGTGGAGAAACTCCGGAAGAACCCCCTGGCCCGGGCGGTCCGGATTGACAAGCTCTCCCTGGCGGCCCTGGAGGCGACACTGCGCCTCTACCTGGAGGGCCCCGCCGCGGTGGAAGCCATCCCCACGCTCCGCTGCATCGCCCTGCCCGCGGCCGCCATCCGGGCCCGGGCAGAGGCGGCGGCCGGGGCCGTCCGGGCAGCGGGGGGGGACCTCCGCGCCGAGGTGATCCCGGGCTCCTCGGAGGTGGGAGGGGGCGCCTCCCCCACCGAGACCCTCCCCACCTTCCTCCTGGCGCTGCGGTCCCGCTCCCGCGCCGCGGACGCTCTGGAGGCGGGGCTACGGCGCCACGACCCGCCCGTCCTGGCCCGGATCAAAGATGGAGACGTCCTCCTGGACCTCCGGACCGTCGCGCCCGAGGAGCTGCCGGTCCTCACGGCGGCCCTGCGCGCCCTGGCCGCGCCGGTGACCTGATGGCCGACCTCCCCCTCTCCGGCGAGTTCCTGGAGGGCGTCTCCCGCGACCAGCTCCTCAGCCTCATCCGGGACCCAAAGGCCGACCCCGCCCTTCTGGACCACGTGTTTTCCCAGCCGGTGGTGGACGAGGAGATCTGGCAGCTCATCCTGTTCCACCCCGCCACCCCCCCCTCTCTGCTGGCCAGGATCGCCCGCGCCGCCCCCCTCAGCCTCCTGAAGCAGCTCACGGGGAATCGCCGCCTCCTGGGCCGCTCCCCCCAGATCCCCCAGGCGGTCCTGGAGAACCCGGCGGCCACCGAGGAGGAGATCGCGGCGGTGGAGGCCATGCTTCACCAGGAGGCCCGGGGGGCGACCGAAGAGGAGAAAAAGAAGAGCCTCTTCGCCACGATCAAGGGACTCGCCGCCGGCCAGAAGCTGACGCTGGCCAAGAAGGGGGACAAGGAAGCCCGGATGATCCTGGTCAAGGACGCGAACGAGATGGTGGCGCTCGAGGTGGTGAAGGGCCCCCGCATCACCGACACCGAGATCATGAGCATCGCCCAGATGCGGGACGTCTCGGAGAAGGTCCTCCGGGAGATCGCCAACATGAAGCGCCACCGGAGCAACAAGCTGGTGGTCCTGGCCCTCCTGCACAACCCGAAGACCCCCGTGGGGGTCTCGCTTGGGCTGGGGATCGCCAGCCTGACAGAGAAGGAGGTCGAGGGGCTGGCCCGAAACCGGAACATCCCGGCGGCCGTCTCGCGCGCGGCGAAGCAGGTCCTGGAGCGGCACAAGAAGCCCCCGGGGGGGGCGCCGGGGGGCGGGCACTAGTGCGCTAGGGGGCCTGGCGGGGACGGAGGAAAGCGTAGGCCGCCTCCCGGATCCGGGTGGCAAGGACGTCGGTCTGCTGCGTCGCATCCAGATGGAGGATGTCCGGGCCGCTGAGTCCGGCGAAGATGGTCCGGACCCGCTCCAGATACTCCTCCCGCTCGAAGGTGTCCGGGGCGGCCTGCCGCGCGTGGCGGATCCGGGCAAGGCCCGCCGAGGGGGGGAGGTCCAGGACGAAGGTCAGGTGCGGGCGCGGCGCGAAGGCCTCGTTGCGGCGGCGGATCGCCTCGGGGTCCAGGCCGAGCGCCCCCTGGTAAGCCATCGTCGAGAAGTAGTACCGGTCCAGGAGAACCACCTTGTGGTGGGCCAGGGCCGGTCGGATGACGGCCAGGACGTGCTCCTGCCGGTCGCGGACGAAGAGGTTAAGTTCCTCCTCGGGACTCAGCCCCACCCGGCCCCCCGCGATGAGAGCCCGAAGGCGCTGCCCGGTGGGACCGGCCGTCGGCTCGCGGGTATAGAGAACGGGGTAGCCGGCCTCCCCCAGCGTGGCTTCCAGACGACGCGCCTGCGTGGTCTTCCCCGCCCCGTCAATCCCCTCGAGGGCCAGTAGGATCCCTTCCCGCAGGTGCACCACGCCTCCCGCCCACCCTGTTCCGATGCCGTGAGCGGGCCAGTCTACCACGCCCCCGGATGCAGCCAAAAGGCCAGGGCGCGGGGCGGATGATCTCCCTACCGTGGAACCCGAGAACGGGGGCGTGCCCGCCGGCAGCCTGATCCCGGGGGACGGGATCGGCAACGGGATCGGCCTGCGGGCTAGGTGCTTTCGAGGGGAACGAGAGGAACGCGATCAGGAGAGGGACGCTCTATGAGAAGCGAGGGCCGGCGCTTTCTCAGGCTTCCCGGTCCTGGCCGCCTTCATCGTCACTCCGGCCTGGGAACCTGAAACCGCCCAGGATATTCTCCACCTCCCGATGGCAACGGCCGATTTCCTCCAGGCCCTGTAGGATCTCCCCGGCGTCCTTCAGCCCAACCTTGCACTTCCCCTGGAGGACGGCCAGCTCCCTCGCTGCCACCACCCCTCGCTCCCGAATCCCTGTCAGGGCCGAGGTGATCCTCCCGAAAGCCTTGTCCAGATGCCGCGCCAGATCCTGGAGGTCATCGTCACTCCGAACCCGAACGGAGGACGGGAGATTTCCCTCCGCGACCCCCTGCATCATCCGCTCGATGCGGTAGAGGGGCCCGGCAAACTTGTGGGTGACGAAAATGCTCACGAGGGAGATGACGAGCATGCTGAGGAGCACGGCAGGCCAGATCCGGACAGCCAGGGCGTGGATCTGTCCCAGGGTGGCCACCTTCTCGGGATCGAAGGCCGGCCCCAGGAAAGACAGCGTCAGGGGAGTGAAGACCAGGAAGAGCAGGAGGAACGCACAGACGATCAGCGGGACCAGGGAGAGGAAGAAATACTTCCGTTGGATCGGGTGGACGTAGAACTTTCGTTGCCACCACGGGAGAGCCTGTGTCGCTTTCATCGTCATCTCCTCCACCGTCCCTGCCTGGCAGGGCGGCGCATCGCCTCCACCCATCCTGCTGGCCTCGATCGCTCGGTCACCTCCCGCCAGGCGAGGACGCGGAGAGGAAACCCGCATTCGATGACCACCCTCCCGACGAACTCGGGTCCCCACCGATGGCCATCTCCTCGGCGGCGGCGATGAACGCGCCGCCTGGCCAGGGGGACAAGTCGTTTCACGTGATTTTGATGTCGGTCCCACCCACCGGCACCAGCAATATCAATGCCAATCGGCTCAAGGCCCTCCCGGCAGGATTGCGGTCTGCGCTTCCCTTCAGGTATTCCGGATAGTGAAAACCATCGAATCTTTGCTGATTTCATTGGCTTCTATGACCTTCCAAGGGGTCTCAAGGCGCCTCGGCTCGGGCGAATCCGACCCATTTTGAGCTGGTAGGAGAGAGGGAAACCCTGATCCTATAGGGGCAATCTCGGCATCTTTGGGTCAGCAGACGGAGGATTTCAGGACGGCCCGCTGCCTGCCTCCGCTCAACGAAAGGGGAGCCGGCACGTTAGGCGGACCGCGCAAAACCCTGTTGGTCGCGCCTTCCCTGTTGTGCTAGGATTCCCGGCCACAGGGGGCCGGCGAGCACCCGGAGCATCCATGGGTTTCGGTGGAATCATCGGACAGGACCGAGCCGTCGCCCTCCTGCGGCAGGCTCTCCGGGCGGATCGCCTGGCGCACGCGTACCTGTTCGTCGGACCCGGGGGAGTTGGGAAGCGCCGGGTCGCGTTCGCGCTCGCCCAGGCGGTGAATTGTCTGCACCGCCTCCCGGACGGGGACGCCTGCGGCGCCTGCGTGGCCTGCCGGAAGGTCGCTGCCGGGGTCCATCCGGACGTGCTCCTCCTGACCCCGGAAGAGGCGACGGTACGGATCGAGCAGGTGCGGGCCCTGCGGGAGGAGGTGGGCCGCCGCCCCTACGAGGGAAGCCGCCGCTTCGCCCTGCTGGACCCGGCCGAGGCGCTGACGGAGCAGGCCCAGAACGCCCTCCTGAAGACGCTGGAGGAGCCAGCGGGGGCCACCACGTTCATCCTCCTGGCCCAGCGGGCGGGTGCGCTGCTCCCCACGGTCGTGTCCCGCTGCCAGCGCCTGGCTTTCGGTCCGGTGCCGGAGGCTCTCATCGCGCGGCACCTGGCAGCGGCGGGCGTCCCCGCCGACCGGGCTCACGCCGTGGCAGCCCTGGCGCGGGGGAGCGTGGGGGGTGCGCTGGCGCTGGCGGGCGAGGCGGTGCTCGAGACCCGGGATGCCCTGCTCAGTCGGCTCTTCCCAGCCCTCGAGCGGGGCCCGGCCGCCTGCGTCGAACTCGCCGAGGAGATCGCGCGGGACCGGGAGGGCCTGGGCGAGGCGTTCGACCTGCTCCTCACTTGGTGCCGAGACCTGCTGGTGACCGCGGTCCTGGGGCACCCCGGGCTCGTGGTGAACCGGGACCGGGCCGACGCCCTGGCGGCGGCGGCCGGGGGGTTCCCGGTGGAGGCACTGGCCGAGGCGGTGGCCGTCGTGGCGGCTGCCCGCGAGGCCCTGGAGACCAACGCCAACCCGCGCCTCACCTGTGAGGCGCTTCTGTTCCGGTTGCGGGATCTTCTCGCTCCCGCGTCTGGAGGTGACAGGAATGGCACCCGTCGTGAAGGTGAGCTTCGGCGACCAGGAGCGTGAGCAGTTTTACTACGCCGGGTCGCTCCCGATTTCCCTGGGCATGCCGGTAGTGGTGGAGAGCGATCGCGGGATCCTGGTCGGGAAGGTCACCGCGAAGGTCCCCTACTACCCCGTCCACAAGTTGACGAAGCCGCTTCGGGAGATCCGGCGGCCCGCGACCCCCGCCGACCTGGAGCGGGCGGAGCACCTCAAGGCCCGACAGAAGGAGGCGCGGGTCGCGGTGGAGGAGGCGATTCAGCAGCACCAGCTCCCGATGAACCTGGTGGACGTGCGCTTCTCCGGCGACCAGTCCCGCTGCCTGGTTCGGTTCAACGCCGAGGGGCGGGTGGACTTCCGGAACCTGGTCCGGGACCTGGCCCACCGCCTCCGGATGCGGATCGAGATGCGCCAGATCGGCGCCCGGGACGAGGCCAGCGTCACGGGGGCGATCGGCACCTGCGGCCGGACCCTCTGCTGCAAGTCCTGGCTGAAGGAGTTCCAGCCGATCAGCATCAAGATGGCCAAGGAGCAGAACCTCTCCCTCAACTCCTCGAAGATCTCCGGGGCCTGCGGCCGCCTGAAATGCTGCCTCTCCTACGAGTACACGATGTACCAGGACCTCCGGAGAGGCCTGCCCAAGGTCGGGGGACACGTGATGACCCACCAGGGGGCGGGTCTCGTGAAGCAGCACCATGTTCTCGAGGAGAGCCTGATGGTCCAGCTCGAGGATGGGAGCTTCGTCCGGTACCGGGCCAACGAGGTGGCGGTCCGGAAGGCGGACTACCCCGACCAGCCCGCGATCCCCCCCATCTCCGGTAGCTGCGGCTCCGGTGGGGGCTGCGGGTCCAAGGGGGGTGGGTGCGGGTCGGGCGGCGGGTGCGGGTCCGGGGGGGGTGGCTGCGGGTCGGGCGGGGGCTGAGGGAAGTCCCGCGCCGTGTAGCGGCGCCGGGGCGGTGGGGCCGGGCGGGCGGGGCAGCCGTTCGCCCGGATTTTTTTCCGGGCAGGGGACGGGGATGACCCGCTTCTACATCACCACACCCATCTATTACGTCAATGCCACCCCCCACCTGGGGCACGCCTACACCACCATCCTGGCCGACGCCACGGCCCGCTTCCGTCGCCTCTTCGGGGACGCGGTTTACTTCCTCACAGGGACCGACGAGCACGGCGACAAGGTTGCCCAGGCGGCCGCGGCGGCCGGCGAGAGTCCGCAGGCCTACACCGACCGGATCAGTGGCGTCTTCCAGGAGACCTGGCGCCGGCTGACAATCACCCACGACCAGTTCATCCGGACCACGGCCCCCCTCCACCGGAAGGTGGTCCAGCGCATCCTCCAGAAGATCCACGAGACCGGGGACATCTACTTCGGCGAGTACGGCGGCCAGTACTGCTTCGGGTGCGAGCGGTTCTACACGGAGCGGGAGCTGGTGGACGGGAAGTGTCCCGACCATCTGACCGTACCCACCTACATCAAGGAGCAGAACTACTTCTTCCGGATGAGCAAGTACCAGGAGCGGCTCCTGCGGCACCTGGCGGCCCACCCGGACTTCATCCGGCCGGAGCGCTACCGGAACGAGGTCCTGGCCTTCTTGAAGGATCCCCTTGAGGACCTCTGCATCTCCCGCCCCAAGGCCCGCCTGCAGTGGGGGATCCCGCTCCCCTTCGACGACCGGTACGTCACCTATGTCTGGTTCGACGCCCTCATCAACTACGCGAGCGCCCTGGGCTACCCGGACGGCGACCTCTATGCCAAGTTCTGGGGAACCGAGCAGGAGCCGATCGCCCAGCACCTCATCGGCAAGGACATCTTGAAGCCCCACGGCATCTACTGGCCCACCATGCTCTGGGCCGCCGGCATCCCGGTCTACCGCCACCTGAATGTCCACGGCTACTGGACCGTAGAGACCGGCAAGATGTCCAAGAGCCGCGGGACGGTGGTCCGGCCCCTGGACCTGGTGGATCAGTACGGCTACGACGCGTTTCGGTACTTCCTGCTGCGGGAGATGGTCTTTGGCCTGGACGCGACGTTCAGCGAGGAGGCGCTGGTCGCGCGCCTGAACGCCGACCTGGCCAACGACCTGGGGAATCTGGTCAGCCGGACCTGCACCATGCTGGAGCGGTACCTGCAAGGCCGCATCCCCAAGCTCTCCCCGCCCACAGCGGGGCTGGACTCGGAGCTCCCGCGGACGGTGGAGGCGGCGAAGGCCGCCGCCCGGAGCGCGGTGGAGACCTTCGCCTGGCACCGGGCCCTGGAGGCCATCTGGGAGATCGTCAGTCTCGCGAACCGGTACATTGACAGCGTAAAGCCCTGGGATCTGGTGAAGGCCCGGCCGGCGGACCTGGAGCGGGTCCTCTACCATCTCTGGGAGGCGATCCGACAGGCGGCCCTGCTCCTCTCCCCGGCCATGCCCGAGACCGGCGCCGCCATCTGGCGGCAACTGGGGATCACGCTCCCGATCCAGGAGGCTCGGCTCCCGACCGAGGGAAGGTGGGGGGCGCCGGTCTCCACCGGTCGCGTGCAGAAGGGGGAGGCGCTCTTCCCCCGGGTCGAGACGGCTGGCGTCCGGGCCAAGGTGGCAGCCGCCCAGGGCCGGGCCGGTGGGGAGACCAGCCGCCAGCGCGGGACACCTTCGGACCGCCCCGCCGAGCCGCCGTTGCTCAGTGCCGAGGAGTTCGGCCGCCTGGATCTACGTGTGGCGACCGTCGTGGCGGCGGAGGCCGTGCCCCGCTCCAAGAAACTGATCAGCCTGCGTGTAGATGTCGGAGGGGAGGAGCGGACGGTGGTGGCGGGAATCCTCCAGGAGTACGCCCCGGAGGCGCTGGTCGGGCGGCAGGTCATCCTCGTCGCCAACCTGAAGCCGGCCACCCTCATGGGCGTTACCTCCCAGGGGATGGTCCTGGCCGCCGAAGCCCCCGACGGCCGCGTGGTCCTGCTGCAGCCGGACCAGGAGGTGCCGCCGGGGTCTCCCGTGAAATAGGGGATGGCCTTTGCAAAGGCCTGGTGACCTCCACCCTGTGCTCCGGACAGCGTGGGACTTAGCGGAGCAGGTGCGAGCCACGCTCCTCGAGACCATCCGGCCACTCACGGCCGCGCGGTGGGTCTTCCGGCCCGCAGCCCACGCGTGGTGCATCGGTGAGCAGGTCGAGCACCTCCTCCGCGCCGAGATCGGATCGAGCAAGATGGCGCGCAAGTTGATCCGGGGCGATTTCCACGCTCAGCACCTCCCGGCGGGCGCAATCTCTTACACCGCCGCCCTCGATCGCTATCCCTTCGGCGCTCTTGAGGCGCCGCCCGCCCTGGTGCCGGGCCCGGTCCGCAACCGGGAGACCCTGGAACGGGAGCTGGCGGAAGCGCATGCGCGCTTTCGCAGTGAACTCGCCGCGTTTCAGGGCGACGACCCGGAGGCGTTGCGAGCCCCGGACCCCGCGACCGGCGTCTGGTTCACCCTCGGCGGCTGGGTGAAGCTGCAGGCCTGGCACGAGGCGCGCCACCTCTCCCAGATCCAGCGCATCGTGGCCGCCCGCGACTTTCCCCGGTAAGGATCCCGAGTTACAGACGGTCCTCTCGGATCCGCCGCGGTCTACCGGAGCAAATCCGCGAGCGTGAAGAGGAAGATTCCGACGCTGAGAACCCCGTTGACGTTGAAGAAGGCGAGCTCGAGGCGGGAGACGCCGTAGCGGCGGATGATGGCGTGCTCCATGGCGAGGAGGAGCAGGACGAAGAGGACGCCAGCGTAATACCAGGCACCCAGGCCGAGGAGGGACCCGACCACCGCCAGCAACAGGGGGGTCAGGGCGTGGAGCAGCAGGCTCACGGTGAGCCCGCCCCGTTCGCCCAGGCGGGCCGGGATGGAGAAGAGGCCATGGGCCCGGTCGAATGCAATGTCGGTCAGGGCATACAGGATATCGAACCCGGCCACCCAGCACAGGACCGCCGTCCCCAGCAGGAGCGGCGCCAGCTCCAGACGTCCAGCCACCGCGATCCACGCGCCCATGGGGGCGAAGGCCAGGCAGAGGCCCAGGATGAGGTGGGAGAGGGTGGTGAACCGCTTCGTGTAGGAGTAGCCAGCCAGGATGACGATGGCGAGCGGCGCCAGGGCGAGGCAGAGAGGATTGAGATTGTAGGCAGCCAGCAGGAGCAGGGCGAAGGAGGCGCCGACCAGGGCCAGGACCTGCCCAGGACGGATCAGGCCCCGGGGGAGGGCGCGCTCCTTGGTTCGGGGGTTGAGGGCATCCAGGTCCCGGTCGGCGAACCGGTTCATCCCCATGGCCCCGCTGCGGGCCCCGACCATGGCCACCACGATCCAGAAGAGGGTCCGCCCGTCCGGGATCCCCCGCGCCGCCAGAATCGCCCCCATCAGGGCGAAGGGGAGGGCGAAGATGGTGTGGGAGAACTTGATCATCTCCAGAAAGAGACGGATGCGCGCCAGGGGCCCCACTCTCACTTTCCCCTGTCCAGCACGCCGACGTGAATGCAGACGATCCCGCCGGTGAGGGCCCTCCAGCGCACACCGCCGAACCCCGCCGCCCGCAGCGCCTCGGCGAAGGCGGCCGGCTCCGGGAAGGCCTCGACCGAGGCCGGGAGGTAGGCGTAGGCCTCGGCATTGCCCGAGATCCAGCCCCCGATCCTGGGGAGGAGCGCCTGGCTATAGAACCGGTAGAGGGCCGCGAAAAGGGTCCCCCGGGGCTGGAAGAACTCGAGGACGATGGCGCGCCCGCCGGGGCGCAGGACCCGGCGCATCTCGGCCAGGGTGGCCGCCCGGTCGGTCACGTTCCGTATGCCGAAGGCTACCAGAACCGCGTCGAAGGTCCTGGCGCCAAATGGGAGGGCCTCCGCCGCGCCCGCCGCCAGGCACACCCGGGGCTCCCGCCCCGCCACCTTTCGGCGCCCCAGCCACAGCATCGGCTCGCACAGGTCCACCCCCACGATCATCCGCGCCCCGGGGTGCTGGCGGGCCACCTCCAGCGCCAGGTCTGCCGTGCCCGTACAGAGATCCAGGGCCGCACCCTGAGGGGGGAGGACCGCCTCAGCGGCCGCCGCCCGCCGCCACGCCACATCGCGGCGGAACGAGAGGAGCCGATTGAGGAAATCGTAGCGCGGGGCGATGGCGGCGAACATCCGCCGGATGGCGGCGGTGTGGGCCGCGGCGTCGGGGGGGGCAGGCGCAGGCATGGCTGCGGGGCGCAACAGGGCGGGCGCTAGCGGAGGCGGGCTTCCAGGGCCTTAATGTTGGTCTGGGCGCTCTTGGCCAACTCCCCGTTCGGCTTGTGCTTCAGGTACAGCCGGTACTCCTCCAGCGCCTTCCGGTAGAGCGCCTTGTCCTCCGTGGTGAGCTTCGCCTTGGTATGGTAGGCAAGGCCCAGGTGGTAGTGGGCCTCGGCAAGGTCCGGCTTCAGCTTGAGCGCCGCCTGGTACTCCTCGATGGCCTTGTCCAGGTGCTCGAAGAGGCGGTCGTGGTACAGGACCCCCAGCTCGTAGTGGGCCTGGGCCTTCTCGGCAGCGTCGCCCGCGGGCGGTTTGAGAGCGGGCGGCTTACTCGGCGGCGCCTTCGGGGGCTCGGCGCCCGTGAAGGTCGCCGCGAGGAGAAGCAGGCCGGTGGCCAGCCCCCCTTGCCAGCAGACCCTGGACCTCCCCTGCCTCATGGCCTTCCCTTCCCGCTACCCGATGCTAGAAACAGAAACAGGAGGCATTGCCTCCCGTTCCGCTGCGTGCCGAGGGTACA
Source organism: Candidatus Methylomirabilota bacterium (assembly GCA_022614955.1). GTDB lineage: Bacteria > Methylomirabilota > Methylomirabilia > Methylomirabilales > JACPAU01 > JACPAU01. The sequence continues at coordinate 3,548 of JAKEHP010000254.1, read as the reverse complement.
ATGCCAGGCAATCTCACCGGTTGTCAAGGCCAGAGGTGGGCGCTAGTGGAGCCGGCGACTGGAGTTGAACCAGCGACCTGCTGATTACGAATCAGCTGCTCTGCCACTGAGCTACGCCGGCTTTTCGCGGACTTAGCGCGACCCCCGGAAGGGGTGTCGTGAAAAGCGTCGGGGAATTCGCCCGGGCGATCCGCTCGACCGCCTCCGCCTTGTGGCTCGGGCTCAGGTGCGCGTACCGCTGGACCATCTCCAGCTCCGTCCAGCCCCCGAGCTCCTGGAGCGTCCGGAGGTCCACCCCGGCCATCGCCAGCCTCGACGCGAAGGTGTGCCGGAGGACGTGCGGCGTGACCTCCTTCAGGCCCGCCCGCCGACAGGCTGTGGCGAAGGCCGTCCGGACCGAGCGGTAGGGGCTCCCGTCCCGCCGGCTGAACACGAACTCCCCGGCCCCGTCCTGCATCCTAAGCCGCCCGAGCGCGTCGCGCAAGGGGGCGTTGAGGTTGACGCTCCGGGTCTGCCCCGACTTCGCGTAGGCCGCCTGCACCGTGAGGAGGCGCCGCCGCAGATCCACGTCGGCCCACCGGAGGGTCAGGGCCTCGCTCCGGAGCCGGAGGCCCGCGTGGATCCCGACCAGGATCATGGTCCGCAGCGGCTCGGCCGCCGCCGCGAGGAGCGCGGCCTCCTCCTCGGGCTCGAGGTAGCGGAGGCGGCGCCGGGGCTCCTTCCGGAGCTTCACCCGCCGGACCGGGTTCTCCCCCTCGTACTTCCCCCACTCCAGGCAGCGGTTGAAAAGGGCTTTGAGGACCGCGAGCTCGCGGTTGGAGGCGATCGGGGCCCCGGCCTCGACCCGCCCGCGCCGGTACCGCTCGATCGCGAACGGATGGAGCTCCCCGAGGCGCTTCCCGGCAAAGGCCTGCGCCAGCGGCTTCAGGCACTGGCGATAGCCCTGCATCGTCTTGGGCCGCTTGTTGGCCTCGGCCCACGCGAGGAACTCCTCCTTCGCCTTCTCGAAGGGGAGGTCCCTCCGCTTCCGGCCGATGCCGGCCTCGCCCTTCAGGATCGCGGCCCGCTGGACCCGCGCCAGCTCCCCGGCCGCCGTGCGGTTGATGTTCTTCCCGAGGCGGATGTAGTGGCGCTTGCCCTGGTGCATGAAGTCGAGCCACCAGGTCCGCCGCCGCAGGTAGATGCCGTCGCCGCGTCGTGCCATGCGCTCCTCCCTTGCCCTAGGTGGCCTTCGCGCCCTAATCGAAGAGGGCAAAATCCCGGCGAGCCGTCAGCTGTCACGGCTACCCCGGCTCGGACGTTCCCCCTTCCGCTTCGCCTTCCCCCGGGCCTCGGCCGCGATCCGCCGCACGAGGCGGGCGACCGGCTCGCTGATCGGGCGCGCCGCCGTCTCCCACCTCGCCACGCTGACGCGATCCACCCCGAGCTCCTTCGCCAGCTGCTCCTGGGTGAGGCCGAGGTCCCGTCGGATGCGCCTCAGGGCGGCGGGGGTCATGCCCCAACTTGTAACCGGGGGCTACGACGCTGTCAAGCGCCATTTTCCCCCGGGCTCCGGCCTGGCCCGGCGGGAGATCTCGCAACCTGGGGCAACGTGGTGAGCCATTTTTTTCGGGCAGCCCCTTCTCTCACCTTGTCAACCGCGAACAGTCGTGTCGTCGGGGGCTTCAGGGGCTCGTCCCGTCCGCCGGGCCGCGCCGCCGCCCGGCGCCGACCACCGCCTCGAGCGCCCCGAGTGGATCCGGCGTCGTCTCGAGCAGCCGGACGAGCGCCTCCCGCTGCCGCGGGAAGGTCGCGACCTGGCGCTTGAGGTAGGCGAACTCCCCCAAAGGAGGCGCGTCCAATGTCTTCTGCCGGCGTCCCAGCCACTACCGGGAGCCAGGTGCCCAGGATACCGGAAGCCCTCATGTCTCAAGCAACCTCCCTTCACAGGTCCTGCTCTACCGCCCGGGCGCCCACGTTTTCAAGTGCTTGCTGAACGCTCACGCCAGGAAGCGCCCCCATGAAGGCCAGCAGCTCCTCGCGGAGGAAGAGGACGCGGCCGCCCCAGCGCCGCCAGGGCAGCAGACCCCGCGCCGCCCGGGCCCGGACTAGCTTCTCCGTCACCCCGAGGAGCTCAGCCGCGGCGGCTACGTCCAGGACCGTACCATCGAGCCGGCGGGGGCCGCTCGCTTGCCCCTTCTGCTTCCTCGGCAGTCGCCTCACCGCCGGCCTCCTGCGGTACTGCCCGTGCGCTCACGGTTCCGGGACCGCTCTCCACCGCCGGCGAGGGGGGGCTCACGGAGGGTTCGAACGTCCTGGACGATCAGCACCATGGCCTGCAGCAGGTCCACACCCAGGCGGGCGGTAAGCATGGCCGCGTTGGTCACCTTTCCCAGCTTCATGGCGCGAAATCAGGTGATTCCCGCGCTCCCCTTCAGCCTCGCAGTGGGCCCTGGAATATGGCCTCCATGGTCCGGAAGTCAGCAGGATGATTTTGCGCCCTCGCCTGGACGGCCCACCGCGAGACCCCGAGCTCCCGGGCGATGGCCCGGAGGCTCCGGCCAGCCTCCCGGAGGGGGAGAACGCGGTCGCGGTGGTAGATCTCGGCGGGCCGTCCGAGGCACTTCCCCTGGGCCCGGCCCGGGCGCAAGCCGGCCTGGATTTGCTCCCGGATGAAGCTCGCGCTCGAACTCGGCCATGGCGGCGATCGACGTTTCAATCTTTACATGATTCACTGAACGCGATGAATTGCCACGCAAAAAAAAATCAGCAGACGGCCTGGTAGACAAACTGCCGCCCCCCGGTTCCCGGCGCTCCCTCCTGTGTTCGCACCAACAGCCCCAGCGTTTGGAGCTTCGCGAGCCGGTTACTGATGGCGCTGATCCCCACGTCCGGGGCGATCGCCATCACGTCGCGCGCGGTAATTCTGCCTTTTCGGACCGCGAGCTGGTAGGTCTCCGCCAACTCCGGGCCGATCTTGCCCAGCAGCTCGATCTTGCCCCCCTTGGTCCGCTTCGGGCACACCAGGTCGCGAATCTGGAAGACCGCGGCGAGGTTCTCCTCCACGCTCGGCGCGAGGTCCTGGAGGAGGATGAACCGCGTCCCGAGTTCACCGCTCCTGATGCGCCGGAGGACGCGCGTCAGCAGCTCGTCGGCGCAGGAGAAGTCCATGAAGCGCACCTGCCCGAAATCCAGCGGGAGGATACTGTCCGGCTCGATGGCCGCCAGGTGCGCCAGCAGCCGGTCCGCCAGCGCGCGCCCCTCGCGCCGGCCATTGAGCACGTCCGTCTTGCCCCTAACCTCGTGGGGCTTCTGCCGTTTCAGCCCGGCCATCAGCGGTGATTTCATCATGTTCACTAAATAGGATAAACACACCCTGGTTGTCAAGCCCTTTTTTGCGCGCCCCGGGCGGACAGGCTGATCGCCAGCTGGGTGCCCGGAAACGGGCCGGCGGCGAGGCGGCGGGCCCGGTGGCGCAGATACAGCCGGGCGTCGCCCGAGCGGAGGTGCAGGCTCCCCCGGTACTCCCCCACGATCTTCGCCACCATGAAGAGCCCCAGGCCGCGGTC
>JAKEHP010000253.1 GCA_022614955.1 Candidatus Methylomirabilota bacterium | reverse complement strand
TGGTGGCGCGGTACCGCCCGGGGCACAGCCGCAATCTGCCCGCGGGATCGCCCGGGTCGGTCGGCTTTCCCAGCCTCGCCTCCGCCCCAAAGGGAGAGCTCCTGTATAGATTCATCCTCGATCGGATCCGCAGCTGTCTGGACGGGACCTGAGGTGACCGAGATGGCCTTCCGACGCGGCGTGCTGTCCCTCGTGCTGCTGCTCCAGGCCGCTCCGGCGGCGGCGCAGCAGCCGGACGGCATCAAGCTCCGGGTGGAGGAGGGCGGGCGCGAGACCGGCCGGGAAACCTTCACCCTCCAGCCGGGGCGGGGCCGCGGTGCGCCGGGCAGCACCCTGAGTGCCAGCGCCCGGTATCCCGCGTCCGCTCCCACGACCCAGCTGCAGGCGGTGCTGGAGCGGACCCCGGACTTCTCGCTCGCCAAGTTTCAGCTCGAGGTCGAGTCGCCGACCGGGCCGACCGTCATTCTCGCCGCCGGCTCGGGCGCGCGGCTCATCGTACGCACCGTGGCCAAGGGCTCCGAGTCGGGACGGGAGCTGCCCGGAGGTCCCGACGTGGTGCTCCTGGACGACGGGGTGCATTCGCTCTTTGCCACGGTGGCGGACCTGGCGTCACCGGGGGGACGTCGCCTCACCGCGATCTTCCCGCGGAGCGGGAAGCGGGCATCCTTCACTGCCCGCCGGGAGGCGGGCGGGGATGGCGGGATGATCCGGGTCGCGCTGACGGGGGACATCGCCGGGACGCTGGTGACCGACCCTCAGGGCCGGCTGGAGCGGCTGGAGCTCCCCGGCCGGGGCCTGGTCGTCACCCGGGTGGAGTAGGTCCCCTTCCTCTCAAGTCGTTTTCCGACAGCTTCCAACGGTCCTGCGTCGCAACCTGAAACCTCTGCTCTCGCGAGGCCGTATTGGCCGCGGTCACGTCCACACCGTAAAGGGCACCTCGATGAATCGCTGGCTCGGTCCTCTGGCGACGGCCTGGCTGGTCCTCGCCCCCATCTGCACCCCGCTCACGGCCCAGGACACCACCCAGGCCCGGGCGCCCGACACTACCGCCACCCTCCGGCCGGTTCCCACGGTGACGCTTTCGCTGGCCGAGGCCATGCGGCAGGCGCGCGGCAACAGCCCGGCC